>CABVRV010000203.1 GCA_902500755.1 uncultured Nitrospira sp. | reverse complement strand
GAATATTCTTGATGATCAACATGTCGGAGTTACGGACCCGTCGGACGACGCGTTCAGTATTACTGCCGATCACGCTGTCCTTGACCGCGCCGACCCCCAAGGCTCCCATGATGACCAGGTCGTACCCGTTGGTGTTGATGTCTTCAGCCAGCACTTTCCAATTTCTCCCCTCGAGCGATCGTCGCTCGATCGGAAGGTTGGACTCCGTGCATTTTTTATCGACATAGTCGAGGTAGGAGTCGGTGATGATTTGCAAACCACGGGTGATCAAGGAGTCGTGAATTTGGCGCTGGCGATCAAGTTCCTTTTCATCATGGTATTCCTCGGGCAAGCCGGCTTCCATCTGCTTAAACCGCTTGTCATGCATCTTGGCCGCATAGACATGGCTTCCCACGATCTTAGAGCCGAAGGTCTTTGCCAAGTGGACACCAACGTCTACCGCTGTATTGGAATGGTCGGAATTATCGACCGGAATGTAGATAGTCTTATACATCAGGGCGCCTCCTTAAGGCGCGAACCGGACAACGGGCTAATGGCCGTAATTATATGAAAAACCAAACGATTGACGTATGAAATCGGCACCAAAAGAGAGTTGATGATAGCACTGGCTGAAACTGGAATGCAAGGCGTCGGAGCGTATTAAGAGAGGCAACAACCACAAGAATTCAGGCACGAGACGGTCGGAGGTCCATCACCCGGCTGAGCTTGTTCTTGGCTCGGTCGCCCGCGAAGGGGATGAAGCCGGTCGGCGCGAAGTAAGAATCTCTTCCAGCGATAAGAGAGCATCTCGACCAGAGTTGCCTTCAATGCCTCGGCTAAGGTTCTGGTCGGCGTAGGTCGGTGATGGGTTGGATGACTGTGAGAGAGAACCGGTCCATCGACGGGGATCACTGCTTCCCTGTTTTCGTTCCCATGCCCGAAGACATGCCTTCGCAATAATTTTATTCAGTGGCGCAGGGTTATAGAGAAGTTTTCTGATACTGGTCGGTGTCAGCATCAAGGGATTATAGCCTGCGGATAGGTAACCCTCTTCCAACAGTCGCTGCTCGAGATCGGTATTGGGCTGGATGCCGAGGAAGAACATCAACGGGAACACACGCTCTTCACCGAGGATCGACGCCACCACCTTATAGGACTCCACGCTTTGCAGCAGGCTCTCTTCTGTTTCCTTGGGGCTATTCAGGGAGTAGTTCAGAATGACCTTGCCTTTAAATCCAGCCTCCGCCAGATAGCGACAGCCATCGTAGAGTCGTTCGAGCTTGAATCCCATATGCAGATTGTTCAGTACTTCTTGTGAACCGGACGTGATGGCCACCTCAAGATCGCCGACGCCCGACCGCACCATCAACTTGGCGAGCTCCGAGGTAATCAATGACGTTCGGATATAGCCGGACCACTCGATATCAAGTTTCTCCGCCACGATCCTCTCTAGGATCTCCGTGCATTGCGGGTAGGCTTCCTTCCCCGTGATGAACTGCGCATCCGTAAACCAGAATCGACGGGTACCCCATTGATGATAATGCTGAGCAATGTCTTTCACGACTGTTTCAGGTGGCCGGTAGCGTACCCGCTTGCCTTCTATGTAGGGGTAGAGGCAAAAAGAGCAGTCATAGGGGCATCCCCGTTTTGACTGCACCCCGATGGATTCGTCTGCGTATTCCTGATATTGGGGAAAAATCGAAGTGAGATAGGGGAGATCCACCGGCCATGACTCAAGAAGTGCCGGAGATGCTTGCCGGCCTTTCCGGACTTGGTTTCCTTCTTTGATGATGTACCGTTCGTCTTCGATTGAGCGACCTTCAATGACCTTGAGGATCGCGTCTTCCCCTTCGCCGAGGATCCCAATCGTCCCTTCAGGAAGCT
>CABVRV010000202.1 GCA_902500755.1 uncultured Nitrospira sp. | reverse complement strand
TGTCGCGAAGCACCAGCCCGATACTGTCTTCTTCGCCTGGTTTCGTGGGCAATCGAAACCATTGGTAATGGTAGATGCGTGATCCGATGGTGAGTTCGGATCGATGACCGGCTGGTTCATGAGTTGTACGAGGTTGCAACGGGTCTCTTGGCACCGTTTGGCGCTCGATATCGGGCATGATGGCTGCCGTCTTGCCGTTCATCTGGAATTCTGCTTGAAGCTGTTTCTGAACGTCCTGGTCGAGTGACAGAATCGAAAACAGCGACGCATTCGACAACGGCTCCTGGATTGCGAAGGCTTCACGGGTTGCCTGATTGATATAGCGCACGATTTGGTGGGCATCGATCAAGAGAATGGGAGTCGGAACGGCGTCCAAGATCTGATCCGTGGACTGCTGCAGGACCTGGACTTCCTGAGTTTTCAACTTGACCTGATCGGTCAGTCCTGCAAATGCGGCTTTCAATTGCGCATTCATCCGGGTGAATTCCCTCGCAAGGTCCTCCAGTTCATCACCGGTGTTGATCTGAATCGGCGTCTGTAGTTCGCCCCGCCCGATGGCTTGCGCCGCCTGTTGCAGCTGCCTGACTGGGGTGACGATGCGGCCCGCGGCGACGTAGCCCAGCGAGACCAGCAGCACGATGGCGACAGCTCCGAATACCATCACCCAGGTGAGTAAATGTTGGATCGGCGCGAAGAGCTCGTCGGACGATTGCCAAACGAACGTGTGCCACGATCCACTGTCAATCGAGCCGTTGGTCGCCCGGCTCGTTTCCAGAAGTGGGGCAAAGCCTATGACGGAGGTCGATTGCCCGCCGTGGCCATCGCTTGCGGCTTGTACCCAGCCGGGATGTTGGGGGGTGACGAGCGGCGTCAGGTTTTGATCGGACAGAGGGACGCCGGTCGGAAGAATTGGACAACTGATAACAATGCCGTTTGTGTCGATCAGCATGACGTGGCCGGTCTTGCCGAATCGAATGGCATGGGTCGAGGGGGAGAAGAATTCTTTGGCATCGATGACATGATGAAGCACCCCGACGGCTTCGTAGCGCAAGCTGTCCATGACGGGCAGTGAGATCGTGAACACATAGGTGTTCGCCTGGTCGTCGAAACGAATGTCTTCGATGTACAGCTTGCCCACCGCTTTATTAAAAGCTCCTTGCCACCAACGGGTGTCGTGGTGCCTGAAAGCCGGATGGTCGGTCATGGTGGCGACGAGTGCTCCCTGCACATCGGTCAGAAACAGCATCTTCGTCGATGCACGGACAATCTGTGGCAGCAACTGGCCTGGTGGGCTGTACACTCCGGCGTAGTATTCTTGGAGTAATGCGCTGAGCGGATTCTCCGTCAGTGATTTGATTGCAGCAGGGTCTCGCTCTGTCCAGCGCTGTTCGAGGTCTGCGAGAGCCGATGGCGAGCGTTTTGGATCGCGTGAGGCATCGCGGCGGCGTTCCAGTTCCCGAATGATGGTGGGATCATGGGCGATTCGGGCGGTATGCGAGATTTCTTCGACCACGAGGAGGTCAAGCTTTCGAGCTGCTTCTGTCGCCAGAGCCTCAAAGCTTTCTCCGCTGATTTCCCTGATTTCCTGAGACCCCTGCCAGAAGGCCATCCCTAAACCAACAACGAGAGGGATGATCCCCACGAGGAGCATAGACAGTATGACTTTCGTCTTGAGCCCCCATCTGGCGCCTGTTGGTGAGGGTGTGGGTGTTGTTGTCATGCTCCTGCTCGAGGGGGTTTTTCAGCAATCGACGGGTCACCGGGGAACGTGAGGGTAAAGGTTGAGCCATGACCGACGTGACTTTCGACTCCAATGGTGCCGTGCATGTGCTGGATCACATTCTTGATATTGTAAAGACCCAGTCCCGTTCCCTTCCCCGGTGGCTTCGTGGTGTAGAACGGCTCAAAAATTC
>CABVRV010000201.1 GCA_902500755.1 uncultured Nitrospira sp. | reverse complement strand
TCAAAGGATCGACGAGATGACGGGGACAGGATCTCTCGTACAGCCGTGGCCCCAAAGAATCCCTGATCTCGGAGCGTGGCCAGCCAGGCTCGGGCACACTCCGTCAACTCCTGTTTCAGCGAGGGCACAACGTGCGTACGTCTGCCACGCCTCGTCGTACCGATAGACGTCTTGTAGACGTCTTGAACGATCCCCAGGTAGTCGTTCCGGAAAGGCACCGGTTCGGCTGCCGCGCCATCGGGTAAATTGTGAAACAGAAACACGATGTCGGGATCTCGCATGAGGTCGCCGTTCTGTTCGCCGTAATGGCACAATGACACAAGCCGGTATCCGTCTCCACTGGATCCAATCTCCTCTACCGAGAGTGGCATGTAGCCAGCCACGGTGATACGCACCGCGCGTGCGCGGCTGAGCAATCGATTCAGATCAGTCGCAAATGTTTGAGACATTGTCATCATCGTGTTCCTTTCTTCGGGTACAGGAAGCCCCCGGCGCAAGGGACGGAGGCTTCCCGTGACGGTCAGCGTTCCGACCGCTCCGTGACCCAGAGTTTCGCCTGTTGGGCGACGACTAAGAGTGCTTCAAGGTCCGCCTGTCCGAAGGACTCCGAATCCTTGATGGTCCCATCGGGAGCCCTATATGAGCGGGCAAAGGTCACGTTGTAGAACGGCTCTTTCATGCCTTCGTTCTTTCAGATGCTGGCCTTGATGCTGCATCGAAGCGTGGTGACCGGCTTGGGTTTCTTGTCTTGAGGTGCCATGGGGTGTCTCCTATGATTGGTTGCAAGGTACAAGTTTGAAATTGGGGAAATCTTCGAATACCCAGTTGTTTTTGAGCGTGTGGAAGATGGTCACCACAAGACACTTTTCAGTTCAGCGTATCCGTGGGAGAGCCCGTGGCGTTTCCGTTTTGACACGTCTTCGCCGATTCTAAGCTCCCCTCCGGGTTCTGACTTCGGGGACGGAGTCTCCTCTTCGTCAGAATGAACGTATAAGCAGGAAGACGTGAAGAGAAGGCCTCGGATCTCCTGAGCCGAACGAAAGGGTTGGCGTTTACCATAAGATCAAGGAAGGCACAGGAGGAATGATATGCATACTGTTTCAACATTTTCATTATCAATACTCTGCGTCCTGCTTTTGTCCAGTTGTGCTTTGACCAGTACGGCCCCGAACTTTAATGGGCTGCATAATTTCGATGGCTCCGAGGCCCCCGTCCATATCAATTTAACGAAGGCTGCCTTGCATCTTGGTGTCGTCCTGCCGTTCATCGGCGATGCCAGCCTTGAGGGAACCGTCGAGGAATTTACCAAAGCGGCTAAGAAGGTGGGCGCAGACCGTGTCAGGATCGTTCAATCCGATGAGACCACACTCTGGTGGATTTTTCCGCCCTTCTCCTTCTTCTTCACTCCGAAATTGACGAATATAGCTGGTGATGCGCTCACGCAAGCCCCGAAGTGGTGTACGGTTCAATAAGGGAGACGACTTACCTAAGCGAGGAGGGATCGGTCTCCACACGATGAGGCACGTCCGGCCTTTCATCCACACTATGCCTGGAGCCTGTACGTTTGAAGCAGTGTTGTAACCACCACCTGCGGCGACGACGCGATGTACTCATCTGATTCTGTGCGCGATGAAAGAAATAACGCTCGCCTGCCAGAGCCTCCCTAGGTGAATGAGCCGTGCCGGCAACTAAAAGCCCAACTGCTACCTGCTCTGACAACCTGGATGAGTGCAGGCGCAAGCACTACCCTCCCTCTGGGCGGAGCGACATTCGTCAGAGCAGAATTCTTTTCCCGCTTCGGCGAGACATGTACATAGAGGATGGGCACATGTCTTTTTGGTCATGGTTTCTTCTGGAAGTACGCTACTGTGAGCACGCATTCGTACCGTGCACATGCTCTTCCTCTCCACGAGTCCAATCATTCATCAAACGACTAG
>CABVRV010000200.1 GCA_902500755.1 uncultured Nitrospira sp. | reverse complement strand
TGGTATAGCCTACTGGCTAATCGGCGTGTGTACGAACACCGGAGTGAGTTTTCCAAACATGAATCGGAGTACAATGTAGAGATGATCCGAGCGCTCGGAGTGAGTCCTCAAAGAGTCACGCGTCCTCTGTTGTGTGTGACAAATGAGGAGCGAAGCACCGCAGAATTAAGTTGGACACACTTGCCAAGGCCCAGAGTGGTGCTCCATCCCGGGGGCCTTTCTGCGCGTCGCTGGCGGCCAGAGCACTATCGGGATTTAGCCGTCGAATTGACACGAACCGGCTACGGTGTGGTATTGACCGGCAGCCAAATGGAAAAGAACCAATTCGATCAGGATGTGTTATCTCTGGGGGCACTCCCAGCGGGGATGAGTAATCGGATGGGTGAACTTTCACTTCGCGAGCTTATGGCCCTCATTGCGAGTGCTCACGTGGTGGTTTCTGGCGCCACAGGGCCGGCGCACATGGCGGCAGCGCTCAATATCCCCACCGTCAGCCTCTTCGATCCTCGACGAAATAATCTACCTGTAAGATGGAAACCGTTGGGGACGGGATTCTTGCTGCGACCAGATGTTCCGACTTGTGGGAAATGCATTGGGAAGGTGTGCCCATACTGGGATTGTCTTGATCGGATTACCATAGACAAGGTGGTCGCAGTTATCGATCAGGCCATAAAGGCTTCCTCACTCACCATTCTCCACATTTAAGAAGAATAGCTAACAAAAGTAAATTCAGGCTGTATCGGTTTTCGAGCTTGACTCCGTTTCCTTTCTATGTTCATATTCTGAACTAAAGAGAGATTTGTTATAACTGTATGAATCTTCAGGGCCAACGTGATCTTCTTTTGCTCACCGAAGTCGAGCGAGACGGGGCCGTCACCCAGCGATCCCTCGCGACAAAACTCGGAGTTGCGCTAGGTCTAACCAATCTCTATCTCAAGCGACTTGCCCGAAAAGGATACATCAAAATCACCACCATCCCTTCACGGCGGGTTCGATATTTACTGACGCCGCAAGGGTTTGCTGAAAAATCGCGGCTCACGTATCTCTACATGCAATTCTCCCTGTCTCACTACCGAGACATGCGGTCGCGGCTTAGGAAAACGCTCTCTCTGGCAGCACAAACCGGGATGAAACGAGTGGTGATTTATGGAACTGGTGAGTTAGCAGAGATGGCGTATCTCTCGCTTCGCGAAATGCATTTGACGTTAGTTGGTTTTGTTGATGATGGTCAGCAGGAGTCGTTTTTATCGTATCCAGTCTGGCATCCAGAGGTCTTAGCCAAGTGGGAGTTCGATGCGGTGCTGTTGGCGGATATCGAACAGACCGTGCGGCATCGAGAAGTGCTGGGGCGCCAGCACGTTCCTGATGCAAAAGTGCTCGTACTAGGTCCGTCGGCCTAAGTGCTCGAAAGATAGCCGTGTTTTTTGGTTTCTGTAAGTGAAAGGGCGAAGCTGTGTCCGGAAACAGTATCGACCAGAAGAATGAAGCGAGCCATACGACTAGTCTTCACTGGTACGCTTTACGTACGAAATCTCGGCATGAAAAGCTGGTGCGAGATCAACTCGACAAGCAAGGAATTGAGCCGTTGCTTCCGACGGTCAAGCGGCTGAGTCAATGGAAGGATCGAAAGAAGGAAATCGAGGTCCCGTTGTTTTCCGGGTATTGTTTCGTGCGTTTTTCTCAGCAGGAAAGGAGGCCGGTTCAGAAGATCACAGGTGTGGTGGAAATCGTGGGGAGTGGAAGTCGGCCTGAGCCGATTCCGGAGCAAGAAATCGAGGCGTTGCGCCGCCTCATGACCAGTGTTCTTCCGTATGATCCGCATCCCTATCTCCATGAAGGAATGCAGGTGGAAGTTGTTCGAGGCCCCTTGCAGGGAGTTCATGGAATTCTTCTGCGGAAAGAAAAAAGACATCGATTAGTAATCGGGGTTCGAGTGATTCAGCAGGCGGCGGCGGTGGAAATTGATGTGAACGATGTTGTGGCGGTATAAAACCATAAAATGCGGCTGCAAAATTATTCTCAATATATTTGAATGAAACCTGTCTTACAAGTGATTGGCAAGGAGGATACAGTTTCTCCAGATGAATGGCAATTGTGAATGAGCAGCTGAATGCTGATGGCTCGATCTCATGGTGCCAGGCTTCCTGTCGTGGATGTTTCGTTGAGTAGCACGGCGTAATTTTGCGATAGGTTGTAACCTCTCTATGCGTTATGTAGACAGTGATGGGATGCCGGTTACGGTTTATCAGCCGAATGAGACCCAAGGCGGAGTCATTTGGGGGATTCGAAGGGCTGCGACGGATATCAGCTTGTCACGCCATGTCATTGCTAGGCTCTTTTGGAGGGATTTTATTGCGCAGTTTCGACA
>CABVRV010000199.1 GCA_902500755.1 uncultured Nitrospira sp. | reverse complement strand
AAAGGCATGGCCGATTCCACGAAACTCACGAAACATTACAGAGCAAGCCGACGCAACCGGAGCGCGTTTGCGATGACCGACACGGAGCTGAACGTCATCGCAGCACTCGCGATCATTGGGCTCAAGAGCACCCCGACGAATGGGTAGAGGATCCCAGCAGCAATGGGAACCCCGAGGATGTTGTAAATGAACGCAAAGAACAGATTCTGCCGGATGTTGCGCATCGTCCCGCGACTCAAGCGCCGAGCCCTTGCGATGGCTCGAAGATCGCCCTTCACTAGGGTCACACCCGCGCTTTCCATCGCGACATCAGTTCCGGTCCCCATCGCGATCCCTACCTGAGCCTGCGCCAAGGCCGGTGCATCGTTGATCCCGTCTCCCGCCATCGCCACAACATGTCCTTCTGATTGGAACCGTTTGATAACCGCCGTCTTCTGCTCAGGCAACACCTCGGCATGGACATCATCGATATGAAGCCGCCGCGCCACCGCCTCGGCGGTCGTCCGATTGTCGCCGGTCAACATCACAAGCCGCAGTCCTTCACGATGCAACAAATCGATGGCCTCCGGCGTGGAGGACTTGATGGGATCGGCGACCCCCAACAACCCTGCCGGCTTGCCGTCGATTGCCGCGAACATCACGGTCTGGCCCTCAAGTCTCAAAGGTTCAGCCTGTGCCGACAAGGTCGTCGTCTCGATGTTCGATTCGTTGAGGTACCGCGCAGTCCCCACGGTCACCACACGACCCTCAACCGTCCCCGTGACTCCTTTCCCCGTGAGCGAACGAAAATCCTGTGCCTTCGCGGGAACGATTCCCTTGTCTCGGGCGCCGGACATGATTGCCGCCGCCAAGGGATGCTCGCTGCTCTGCTCCAACCCCGCTGCTAACTTCAGAAGCTCCGTCTCGCTGAAGTCCGGTAACGGAGTAACCGTCATGAGACGAGGCTTACCCTCCGTCAGCGTGCCGGTCTTGTCCACGACGAGAATATCTACCTTTGCCAAGGTCTCCAGCGCTTCCGCGTTTCGGATCAGCACACCTGCCGTTGCCCCTCGTCCGGTCCCGACCATGATCGACATCGGCGTCGCAAGCCCTAAGGCGCAAGGACAAGCAATGATCAGCACGGCAACAGCATTCAACAGCGCATAGGCCATTCGAGGTTCTGGGCCATAGAGTGCCCAAATCGAAAAGGTGATGATCGCGACCACGATAACAATCGGCACAAAATAGGCAGCCACGACGTCGGCCAACCGTTGAATCGGCGCACGGGTACGCTGCGCTTCACTGACCATGCGCACGATCTGCGCCAGCAGCGTCTCTCGACCGACTCGCTCGGCCCGCATGACAAAGCTTCCTGTGCCATTGACGGTCGCACCGACGACTTTCTGACCAGGCTTCTTCTCCACCGGAATCGACTCCCCGGTCACCATCGATTCGTCGACGGTACTCGATCCTTCCAGCACCGCACCATCCACTGGAATCTTCTCACCTGGTCGCACGCGCAACCGATCGCCGACCTGCACCTGGTCCAAGGGGATATCCTCTTCGCGGCCATCGGGCCGGACGGCCCGCGCCGTTTTCGGCGCAAGCCCTAAGAGCGATTTGAGAGCGCTGCTGGTTCGACTCCGCGCACGTAATTCCAGCACCTGTCCCAGCAGAACGAGCGCAATGATGGCCACAGCTGGTTCGAAATAAACGGCCAGCTCGCCGCCATGGCCACGGAAGGAATCAGGGAACCAGCCCGGCGCGAGGGTCGCGGCGACGCTATAGAGGTAGGCTGCACCGGTACCGAGTCCGATCAGGGTAAACATATTGAGATGGCGATTGACGATCGAGAACCATGCCCGTTCGAAGAGCGGCCGACCAATCCAGAGCACCACCGGTGTCGCTAACAGAAACTGAAACCACACCAAGGTTTGTCCAGAAACGAGCTGCTGCAACGGCTGACCCGGCAACATCTCAGAAATCATCAGCGCGAGAATGGGTGCGCCGAGGATCACGCTCTGCCAAAACCGGCGCGTCATATCCACCAGTTCCGGGTTGCTTTCCTCCACTGTCACCGTGCGTGCTTCCAATGCCATTCCGCAAATCGGGCATACACCTGGCGCCGACTGTACGACCTCCGGGTGCATCGGACAGGTATACTCCGTGCGTGTGCTCGCAGCCGTGACATCCGCCGGCTCCAACGCCATCCCGCAGATGGGGCATGCTCCTGGTTTAGATTCTGAGACCTCTGGGTCCATCGGGCAGACATACTTGACGTTTTCACCGGCTGATGCAGGAGCGGGTTTTGGAATGCGCTGCTCAGGTGGGATCAGGTAATACTCCGGGTCGGCTCGGAATTTGTCGAGGCACCGAACGGCACAGAAATAATACGTCTTGTCATGGTACTGGAATGAACCAGCCGCCGT
>CABVRV010000198.1 GCA_902500755.1 uncultured Nitrospira sp. | reverse complement strand
CTTGCTAAAGTATCACAATGTTATTGAAACAGAATTCGGGAGAAAAATGGCGACATTCTACAATTTTTCAGGCAGCGTGGCGAGTTTCTAGGCGTGACCATGCCTCGCACGGCACGAGCGGCAGTCAGTGATTCTTGCTGCCAAGTGATCAACCGTGGGGTGAGAAAAGAGGGACAGCAACTTTATCGAATCCCTTCGGAGACTCAAAGCCAAGACGCGGACCGGATATGAGATATCGTGTCTTCGGCTTCGTATCAGGCTCGCTGGCTCAATGTTCCTACCACGCGGAACAGCAGTGTGGCTCAGGTTCGCTTGCACCATGACATCACGCTACGCTGGGCGACGGATCTCTTTATTTCTGGAAAAGCTCGACGGAGCACGGCCATTGAAGGTCCCCACATGCTTCCACGCCCACCTAGAGGTGCTCAACTTGCCTTCTTCTCTTCTTCCTTCAATCGCTCGGCGATCCACAGCTTGATCACCGATTGCCTCGTGACGCCAAGGCGGCTTGCTTGAGCATCCAGGGATTCGATGATCCAACTGGGAAAATCGACGTTCACTCGTCTCTGTTCATGCCCAGGACGGCGTGCCTTCGAGAGGTTAAGATGAGGTGTCACGTCTTTCCCCTCATCAAACATTTTCTCGAGATTCTTGGCTTTCATGGTAGAGTCCCCTTTCTTCCGTTCGGGCTCTTCGAACCGAAATCAACCGAATACGTCCCTTCCGATAGGTAAAAAAGGCCGACCAGAGCTTTTGCCCGTGAACCGCAATCAGCACATATCGGGGTTCGTCTTCTGTTCGCGCTGGGATTTCGAGCCGATCCTCGTCTTCCCATAGTTGTTGTGCCTGGATAAAATCGATCCCGTGTTTTTCACGGTTGGGCTTGCTTTTCGCAGTATCAAACTCGAAATCCATCCTGGTATAGAAAATATACCTTCAGAGAGTCGTTCGTCAATCCGGGAGGCTTCGATCTTAACCCTCACAATCAGCAGTCGCAGTCCGTTTCCACCCTGAGAGCACACAGCGTTGCGCGATCAGCGGGGTGAATTGGGCAATGTCTTGAGCGATGTCGGTCATGAACCGGTCGGCGAGGGACTGATCTTTGAAACATTCATACACACATCCAGGAAGCCACCACGAAGCAGCGGGTGGTAGAGAAATTCTTGGCCTGAGCCAGTCGCGACTTCGAGCGGATACTCGATCGCCTCGGCCCGTTCAAGATCGAGTGTTTCGAGCCAACCTTGCCCTTCCCGCGCCGAGGGCCGTTCGTGAAGGTAATCTTGAAATCGTGCTCGTTCGTCGACCAGTCCTTTCTGGATCATCATCTGATCCACCCGCTGCCACAGTGAATCGAACGTCCCTAATGACGGAAAGGTTAGAACAAGCTGACCTCCAGGGTTGAGCCGTTCGACAAGTCCGCCTACAGTCTGAAATCGATTGGGGCGAAAGAACATGACGGAGAGATTGCCTGTGATGCGATCGCACGTCGGCAGATCAGGAGGCAGAGAACGCATATCCATACATTCAAATCGCAACCAGGGCAATTGCGATCCTTGAATGGCCCGTGCACGAGCGACCTGACCGGCGCTGATATCGACGGCCAACACGTCTCCGGATGGACCAACTTGCTCGGCAAGATAGAAGGCCGGAATGCCGTGACCGGATGCAACATCGAGAATTCGCAGGCCCGGTCGAAGGTCTAGATGACGGAGTAACGATTCTGCGAACGGCGTGGACCAATAGTCGTGCTTTGGGAGGGGCCAGCGTGTGTACTGGCTCATAACGCGACGAAAGTCATGAGGGTGAGGCCAATGCGTGTGCGATGAGCGCCTGAGCTTCTTCCTGAATCCGCGTCAGATGTTCCTTCCCTTTGAAACTCTCCGCATAGAGCTTATACACGTCTTCGGTTCCTGACGGTCGGGCGGCGAACCAGCCGTTCTCGGTCACAACTTTCAAGCCACCGATGGCTGCTCCGTTGCCTGAAGCCTTGGTGAGCATCGCGACGATTCGATCTCCGGCTAGTTCTGTTGCAGTCACTTGGTCTGGAGAAAGCTTGGAGAGAATGGCTTTCTGCTCAGGTGTGGCGGGAGCGTCGATCCGTTCATACACCGGCTCGCCTAACTTCTTTGTGAGGTCACGATACAACTCCGAGGGATCGCGGCCAGTCTTCGCCATCATTTCGGCAGCCAACAGATCCATAATGATACCGTCCTTATCGGTGGACCAGACTGTGCCATCATCTCGTAAGAACGATGCACCGGCGCTTTCTTCCCCACCGAATCCAAGTGATCCATCGAGCAAGCCGCTCACAAACCACTTGAAACCCACCGGCACCTCGACCAATTTCCGGTTGAGTTTGGCCGCGACTCGGTCGATGAGGCTGCTGCTGACTAATGTCTTGCCGATAC
>CABVRV010000197.1 GCA_902500755.1 uncultured Nitrospira sp. | reverse complement strand
GGGGATCGAGTGGCCTCGAACGGAAAGCACGCTGAGATCGTCTGTGTTCCCAAGAACCTCTGTGCGAAGATCCCGGATTGTGTGAGTGATGAGGCCGCGGCATTCACCGTGATTGGTGCGATCGGGTTGCAGGGCATCCGGCTTATTCAACCGACCCTGGGCGAAGCGGTGGTGGTCACTGGGTTGGGGTTGATCGGATTGATGACCGTTCAGTTGTTAAAGGCTCATGGGTGTCGAGTTCTGGGGTTAGACTACGACGCAGGCAAGTTGGCGCTCGCTCAAAAGCTGGGTGCAGAAACGGTTGATCTCAATCAGAATGCAGACCCCCTAGGGGCGGCGATGGTGTTTTCAAGGGGACGCGGCGTCGATGCGGTGATCATCACGGCTTCCACGAAGAGCAACGACCCAGTTCATCATGCGGCACAGATGTGTCGCAAACGAGGTCGAATTGTGCTGGTAGGAGTCACGGGACTGGAACTGTCTCGTGCAGACTTCTACGAAAAGGAACTAAGCTTTCAAGTGTCCTGTTCCTACGGACCTGGGCGTTACGACAGTTCCTATGAAGACAATGGGCACGATTATCCTATCGGCTACGTGCGTTGGACGGAGCAGCGGAACTTCGAAGCGGTCCTTGACATGCTGGCGGATCACCGCCTCCAGACAGACTTACTCATATCTCATCATATTCCTTTTGATCAGGCCACCACCGCATATGACATCATTTCGAGTCGCGCCCCGTCACTCGGAATTATTTTGCAGTACCCTGAACCAGATGTGTTTTCTCCCAGTCGATTGTTGAGGCGAACGATCTCCCGATCAGAGGAACCGCTTGAGGGGGAACGTTCTGCCGCGACCCCGGTTGTCGGGTGCATTGGCGCGGGAAACTACGCCACTCAAGTTCTGTTGCCGGCTTTTCAGAAGACGGGAGTTGTTTTTAGATCGGTCGCCAGCAGTACCGGTGTCAGCGCTGCTCATGCAGGGAGTAAGTTTGGGTTTTCCGAAATCACGAGCGACGGGAGAAGTGTCATTGAGTCTCCCGACATCAACACCATCATCATCGCGACGAGGCATGACAGCCATGCGGCTCTCGCCGGTGAAGCCTTGATAGCAGGGAAACATGTCTTTGTTGAGAAACCCTTGGCTATCACGACAGAAGAATTGGTGAAGCTCAGTGAAACTTACGAAGAATGTGTCAGACGGCAGGCATCGCCACCTCTCCTGATGGTAGGGTTCAATCGTCGGTTTGCCCCACAAGTTCAGCGGATGAAAGAGTTGCTCGCTGGAGTGGCGGAACCCAAGACGTTTGTCATGACGGTCAACGCGGGCAATATCCCCCTTGACCACTGGACCCAGGACCGATTGATCGGAGGAGGGCGCATCATTGGTGAAGGATGCCATTTTGTTGATCTTCTGCGCTTTCTAGCTGGGTCGCCGATTATTGGCGTTCAAGCGATGGCGACAGGGAAAGCACCTGGCGAATTAGTGGGTGAGGACAGAGTGACCGCCACGTTAAGATTTGCGGACGGATCCATTGGAACGGTCCATTATTTCTCCAACGGGCATAAATCTTTCCCCAAAGAGCAATTAGAAGTGTTTTGTGCGGGCAAGGTGTTACGGTTGGACAACTTTAGAAAGCTTCGTGGCTATGGGTGGTCTGGATTTCGAAAAATGGATCTATGGAGTCAGGATAAGGGACAGGCGGCATGTGTCGCCGCATTCGTAGATGCAATTCGTCGAGGTGGATGCTCTCCAATTCCTTGGAACGAACTCGTCGAGGTGACCCAAGTCACCTTCGACATCATGGATTCACTCACATAGGCTTTCCCCCTTCATGAAGCAGCTGGGCCTCTATCTCAGGACGCTCACTTATCTTCGTCCTTTACAGGTTGCCTACTTTCTTCACCGACGAATCCTTCCACAGTTTCAGCCTGTAAACAAAACGGTTGACGCTAGAAGACGCTCAGGTGTCTCCATGCTTCCTGGTATTTCAGTGTCGAAGTCTACCGGAGACGATTCACATTTCTGTTTCCTGGGACAGTCGAAATGCCACTCATCGGAAAATGCCGATTGGGCTTGCAAGGACATGCCGAAGCTCTGGCGGTACAATCTGCACTATTTTGATTACCTTCATGATCCAGCGCGTTCTCTGGAGAATAAGAGTCTCCTGATTACGGACTGGATCGAGCACAATCCACCAGGCACTGAGGATGCGTGGGAGCCCTATACGGTCTCACTTAGAATCGTCAATTGGGTAAAGTTTTTTCTCCTCCAGAATGTGGGTGGTTTTGAAGAAGGACACAAAAGTTTAATCAAGCGCGAGTGGGTGGAAAGTCTCTATCTACAGGCGCTCTGGCTTGAGCGGAACATCGAATATCACATTCTGGCGAATCACTATCTGAAGAATGGCATAGCGCTGTTCTTTGCCGGGGCGTATTT
>CABVRV010000196.1 GCA_902500755.1 uncultured Nitrospira sp. | reverse complement strand
CGGTCGTCTCACTCGCTTGCATGGGTCCTTTGTGTCGGACGACGATGTCCGCTCGATCGTGGAGTTTGTGAAGAAGCAGGCCATGCCCATTTATAATCAGGAGCTCCAGTCGCTTAAACTAGAAGAAGCGGCCGAAGAAGAGGCCAAGGATGAAGTGTATGAACAGGCCAAAGAACTGGTGTTGTCAACCGGACAAGCGTCGGCCTCGCTGATTCAACGCCGGCTCCGAGTCGGATATCCGCGGGCGGCGCGGATGATCGAACAGATGGAGTCGGAGGGAATCGTGGGAGCGGCGGGACGAGACGGGCGTCGGGAAGTCCTTGGCCGTCGCGGCCCGGTCGGTGCGGCGGAAACATGAGACGTTGGAGCCTGATCGCGTTGTGGTTTGTGATGGGTGCGCCGGTTTGGGCAGGGGATGCTTCGGTCGATGAAAAGCAGTCACGTGAGGTTCGTGAGGTCGTAAAGCAGCTCCAAGCGCGGTACGAGAAGACGAAGGATCTCCAAGCCGACTTCTCGCAAAAGACGAAGATTGAGGGTTTTGAACGGCCCGTCATGTCGTCCGGAAAGGTGTACATTAAGAAGCCTGGGCGCTTGCGATGGGATTACATTGATCCGGCGAGCGAGCAGATCTACGTGAACCTGGACGACGTCAAGGTGTACGTCCCAGAACATAAACAGGTCTTGGTGGGAAAACTGACGCAGATGGCTGCTTCCAAGGCGCCGTTAGAATTGCTACAGGGAGCTGCCAAATTGGATGAGTCGTTTGAAGTCGAACCCACCACAGGAACCGCACGTGGAGCCGGTGGCATTCCGCTGATTACCCTGACTCCCAAAGATAAGGAGCATGAAGCAAACCAGAATCTTCAGAAGATTGTGGTCGAGGTTTTCCCGAAGACGTATTTCATCCGCAGCGTGTCGCTCTACGAAATCAGCGGCAATGTGGCCGTCTTTGAATTTTCAAACTTGAAACCAAATCTCGGATTAGGTAATGAGTTGTTCGACTTTCAAACGCCACCGGATACCGAAGTGGTTCGGGCTCCCGTATTGAACGGACCGTAAGAGAGTTGTGACCGATCTTAGCTCGTCGGCTGGCAAGGGATAGAGAATGAGCACAGCGGTAGCGAATCATGCGGGTACGGTCACGGAGGCCGTCAATCGGGCTGTGGCTGGATTAGAGTTCGAACGGCTCCATGCCGAGTATTGGGAACAAAATGAGTTCCTGGTCATCAAACAGTTCTTGCCTCGCTCATTTGTGGAGGAAATGCTCGTTCCCCAGGCCCAGGGCGTTAAAGCAGCGCTTAATCGCAATTATATTCCAGGGCATAAAAAAGGCGGAAGCGTCAGCTATTACACGGTCCAGGAGAAGGCTCCGCGCTTTCTCGAGCTCTACCGCTCGCAATCATTCAGAGCGTTCCTGAACCGGCTTGTCGAAGCGAAAGTGATGTTCTGTCCGGATAACGATCCCCATTCGTGCGCACTCTACTACTATACTGAACCGGGTGACCACATCGGCTTCCATTACGATACGTCGTACTACAAAGGCGCTCGTTATACGATCCTCATGGGGCTCGTTGATCGATCGATCCAGTGCAAACTCGTGTGTGAGCTATTTAAGGACCACCCGACGAAACAGCCGCGTCATCTGGAACTGGTGACGGAACCGGGAGACATGGTGATTTTCAACGGGGACAAGCTCTGGCATGCCGTCACGCCTCTCGGCGAGGGTGAAGAGCGGATTGCGTTGACGATGGAATATGTCACCAATCCGGAGATGGGGACGATCAAGCGGCTCTACTCGAACCTCAAAGATTCCTTCGGCTATTTTGGCTTCGCCACAGTCTTCAAACGGGCTCTGGGCTTGAATCGGCCCAAGTAATCCACAGACTGCGAATCCATAGACTTCCGGGTCCAACCAAGACCAAGACCCCTATCATGCGAGTGGGCGAAGGTCGTCCTGTACGCAGTAGCGCATCCTTCTCTATTGATGCAGATGTTTCATGGCAGCTGCGCACAGGATGATGAAGAACCCCATCCAAAGCGCGGCACGCTGGAACGGGATGGCTTCATAGTCTTCTCCCTCATCGGCCTCGTCGTCTGATTTGAAGATGACCGTGTAAAGGAAGAGGGTGAGAAGCCCCAGCACGAGCAGCAGCTTAATCATGAAGACCATGAGGTACTTGGAGTGGTGCTGGACCCCATTCCCTGTTTGTGAAACGATGACTTGGTTGACGTAATGGAGATTTACACCGCCGGTGAACAACAGGACGAGCAGGAGAATACCGGCGACCTTTTTGTAGTGCTGGTAAAAAATGTCGGTGATGGGCTTGATCTGATCCTTCGGAACGGTTTTCTGCAGACCTGGGGTGACGGCCATGACGAGAAAGGCCAAACCTCCGATCCAAATGATTGCTGAGAGAAGATGAAGCCAGTGGTTGACGATCGGAATGAGGATATTGAGATCGGTGGAAATGCTCTGAAAAGTATCCATGATGTTACTATTGGGCGCTACGAGAGATGAGCGTGATGGTCGATACGCACATTCAGTTTCCGCTCGGGATTACTCCGTATGAGGTTTGAAGATGGGCATGTCGTTACCGAATCGTTTCTTGCGCAGCTCATCCATCAAGTCGATGGTAATAAGAGGGATGTTGTTTTCGCGGGCATGCTTCTCCACACCCTTTTTCACCATGGCGCGCAGGAAATAGGGGATCC
>CABVRV010000195.1 GCA_902500755.1 uncultured Nitrospira sp. | reverse complement strand
CGACTGCTATCATTCAACGAACTTTCGTCCCGCAATCGATGGCCTGATTGCGTCCGTTGATTGAGGTCGGAGTCTTTGGGCTGGACGCGATGGCGTGGGAGCTGACACCTGGTGGAGGCGGGATTGCACCGCCCGCGTTTGGTTTTCATCGGGAGCGGGGAGTCGCTCTGAATCGCACGACCTGTGCGCGGCTGGAGGGACGAGGAATCAGGACGTTCTGCCGAGACTACGGTGGCAACGAAGGCGATCAAGGCAACCGCACTCCATTGGACCAGGATTGTTCTCATTGAGTCCAAGCCTAGCAGGTGCTAGGTGGGAGTCAATGAATGCCAGTGATGAGGGCCGTACGCCAGCCTCAAATAGTAGGTGGCTTTAGGTCTTGCGAAACCGGTGTATTTCAGGTCGTGAGTCGTGAGGTCACAGGTTGATCCGGTATTGAGTGCTTCGGCCTCCGCCGGTGGGGACGAGGATATGCTTCTCGGCCAGGTCTTGTAAATCGCGTGTGGCTGTGGCTTTTGACGCGCCGGTGATGGTCATGTACTTCTTGGCGCTCATGCCGCTCTCGAAACCATCCGGCCCTTCTTCCAGCATGCGGCGGAGGATCAGGATCGAGGTCGGGTAGTTGGTCCCTGGCTACTTTGGAATGCTCTCAGAATTCAGCAGCCGGTTCAGTTCGTCTGCCCAGAGCCAGGGAGAACCCTCGTCTTCGTGCTTGCAGTAGACAAAGCAGTCTTGTCCCTGTTGAAGGGCGATCTGAAATCGTTCAGCCCATCGCCGGAGTTCAGCCTGACTATATTTATTCTTGCGAAGTCGAACATAGCGGAATTGAGCTGTGTCTCGGTATGCTGCCTCATGCTCATCTGTCTCCACGGCCGCCCATGCGACCGAATAGCGGCGCAAGATCCGTTCAATCTCATCGGCCTGCCAACTCTCATGCCGAAATTCTATGGCCCATTGGTGGGTCATTGGCAGGGATCCAAGAAACATCTCCAGTCGCTCATCATCGCGTCTCAAATTAGGAGGAAGTTGAATCAGTATCGGGCCGAGCTTACCAGCCTCATGGAGCGGTTCGAGACGTTCTAGCATGACCATCAACATGGGAAGCCCTTCCGGCCTGAGGCGACGGATATGTGTGATTTCCCTGTGAGCCTTGGGAGCGTAGATGAACTGGGATGGAGTGTTTGTGAGCCACGCCTGCACAGTTTTTTTGCTCGGGAGTCGATACCACACACCATCGAGTTCAACGGTCTGATATCTTGTGGCGTAATAGCGAAGGAAATTGATTGGCTTAATATCGAGGGGATAGAAACGATCAGCCCCACGCCACGCCTTGTATGAATAGCCTGAGAGGCCAATATAACAGGTCATCACATAGATCCTTAAACGATAAGGTGCGCTACTGGACGTAATCTTCAACTGCACTCGTCGTTGTGTCAATGCTGGTCGTTCGCGAAAGGCAAAGGGAGAGGGTGTTCGGACGTCGTTTATAATGAACTATGCAACTGGCTCGACTCGTTGATATTGTCCGCCTCGTTCGCGCGACGACCAAAAGGTCTGAAAAAGTTCGCCTGCTAGCCGACGCCTTGCGCGACACTCGTGCGCGAGAGACTGAACTGGCTGCGCAGTATCTCAGTGGATCATTACCGCAAGGCAAGATCGGCATCGGTTGGAGCGTCATTCAGAAAGCGATGACCGATGGGCCGTCAACCGGCGAGCCACTGATGCTGACGAATGTAGACGCCGCATTTGCTAGATTGGCAGCTGAACAGGGTGTCGGTTCGAACGAACGTCGAGTGGCTGAGCTAAGCCGCCTCTTCAGTCGGGCAACACCTGATGAACGGCGGTTTCTCTCCCAATTGTTGATCGGTGAGATTCGTCAAGGTGCGCTCGAAGGTCTGCTGCTTGACGCCATTGCAAAAGCGGCCGGCCTTTTAATGGCTGATGTTCGACAGGCGTCTATGTTTGCGCCGGACATCGGCGCACTGGCCCGTGCCGCCTTGGAAGAGGGCTTGGCCGGCCTCGCTCGTTTTTCGCTGACGCTTTTCAAGCCCATCGCGCCGATGTTGGCCAACAGTGCGGAAGATGTGGACGAAGCACTCGAACGACTCAATGAGGCGGCGTGGGAATATAAGCTCGACGGCGCGCGGATTCAAATACACAAGGGCGGTGGAGATGTCCGTATCTTCACCAGACAGATGCAAGACGTCACCGACCGACTGCCGGAAATCGTCGCGTGGGTCAAGAGTCTGCCGGTGCGCGAAGCCATTTTGGACGGCGAAGCGATCGCGCTACGACCCGATGGCCGACCGCAGCCCTTTCAAGTCACCATGCGCCGTCTTGGCCGCCAAAAGGACGTCGCTGCGCTTCAACAAGACATTCCTCTATCTCCCTTTATTTTCGACCTGTTGGCTCTCGATGGCACCCCGTTCATTGCGCAGCCTTACCGAGAACGGGTGCGCGTCCTCACAGATCTCGCTGTCTCCGCGACAGTCCCACGGATTGAAACGAGAGACCCTAGCGAGGCCCGTGCATTCTTTCAAACTGCCTTGACCGCCGGTCATGAAGGCATCATGGCGAAGTCGTTGACGGCTCCCTATAGTGCGGGGCAGCGCGGCTCACAGTGGCTTAAGTTGAAAGAAGCGACGACGCTGGATCTCGTTGTGCTGGCCGCGGAATGGGGCAACGGCCGCCGTGAAGGCTGGCTTTCCAATCTTCATCTCGGCGCTCGCGATCCGGAGAGCGGGCAGTTCGTCATGCTCGGCAAGACATTTAAAGGATTGACCGACGAGGTGTTGCGGTGGCAGACCGAGAAGCTGCTGT
>CABVRV010000194.1 GCA_902500755.1 uncultured Nitrospira sp. | reverse complement strand
AGAATGGCCGCCGCCGCGGTCAACAGGATGGGCCGGAAACGCCGCACCGTCGATTCGACGATGGCGGACCAGGTGTCGCGTCCGGCCTTTTCGTCCTGTTCGATCTGATCCACGAGGATCACCGAGTTGCGCATGATCATGCCGGCCAGCGCGATGATGCCCAGTAGGGCCACGAAGCCGAATGGCGCGCGGAATAGCAGCAGGGCGAATGCCGCACCGATCACCCCCAAGGGCGCCGTGACGAACACCAGGAAGGTCCGTGACAGATTCTGCAACTGCATCATCAGCAGAACGAGCGTTGCGATCACTACCAGTGGTATCCAAATCAGGATCGACTTCTGGGCAATCCAGGCGTCCTCCTTGGCCGCGCCGGTTTCGATGAAATATCCGGCCGGCAACTGCTTTTGGATGGGTTCGAGCTTGGGGATGATCTCTCCCGCCACGTCGGGTGCGAGCTTCCCCTCCACCACGTCGGCTCGGACCGAGATAGCCGGAAAGCGGTTGCGGCGCCAGCGCACGCCGTCCTCAAACACGGTTTCGAACTTCACGAACTGCGACAGCGGAGCGGATCGACCGTTGGCCGTCCGAATCGTGATGCCGGGTAATCCATCTGTGATGACGCGCTGACTCTCTTGCCCTCGCCACACGATGTCGATGAGCTTGTCATCCTCGCGGAACTGCCCGACGGGGATTCCCGTGTAGTGAGCTTGCAACGCTTGTGAGAGGCTTGACGTTGAGACACCGAGTGCGCGCGCCTTCTCCTGATCGAGCACGAGACGGAACGAAGGCATGCGCTCATGCCAATCGTCGTTGACATCCACCGTATGGGGGTTGGCGCGCACGACGTCGGCCACCCGGTCAGCAATGTGTCGAAGCAGCGTGGGATCTTCGCCAAACACCCTGAACACCACCGGATAATCCATGGGTGGACCGACATTGAGACGCATGACACGTCCCCGCACCTCCGGGAAATCCGTGGCAAAAGCGGCTCTGATGCGTTGCATGACCTGCTCGCGGGCTTCGTTGTTCTTGGTCATCACCACAAATTCAGCCAAATTGGTATTCGCCAATTGCTGGACGATGAGCAGAAAAAACCGCGGACTTCCACCACCCAGATAGGTCGCATAATTCACAACATCCTCGTCCTGCGCGAGAAGCGTCTCCATGCGTTTGGCGGCGGCTTCGGTTTGCGTGAAGGAACTGCCCTCCGGCAACCAGAGGTCGATGATGACTTCCGGACGATTGGAGAGCGGGAAAAACTGTTCGGGGACTTGAGCCAGGGTCGCGACACCCACGCCGAATAACGCCACCGTCCCAATGATGACCGTCCTGCGATGCTCAACACACGCATCCACCCAACGGCGCAGACGGTTGTAGAACGGTGTCTCGAATAAGTCGTGGCCGAGCGTCCCGCTGTTCGCCCGGGCCTTGAGCATCAGAAAACCCAAGTAGGGCGTGAAGACGACCGCGCCGATCCACGAGAGCAACAGCGAAATGCCCACCACCTGGAAAATCGCCACCGTGTATTCACCGGCTTGCGACTTCGCCAGGCCGACCGGTAGAAAGCCGGCAATGGTGATCAAAGTTCCGGTCAGCATGGGAAACGCCGTCGCGCGGTAAGCATGGGTCGCGGCGCGCATCCGATCCCAGCCCTCTTCGAGTTTGCGTGCCATCATCTCGATGGCGATCATCGCGTCATCGACCAGGAGACCAAGGGCAAGAATCAACGCACCCAAAGAGATACGATGCATGTCTATACCAAACAGCAGCATGCACAACAGCGTGCCGGCTAGAACCAGGGGCACCGTGAGCGCGACCACGGAGCCGGTGCGAAATCCCAGGCTCAGGAAGCTGACGACGAGCACCGCTGCCAAGGCCTCGAAAAAGGTGCGCGTGAATTCGCCGATCGCGGTATTGACCACCCGCGATTGATCAGCGACCCGGTCAACCTCAATGCCGATCGGCAGCTCTCCCTCGACTCGGCTCATGGTTCTTTCCAATGTCTTTCCTAATTCCAGCACGTCGCCGTTCTTGTTCATCGTGACGCCGAGGCCGATCACCTCCTTACCGTTAAAGCGCATCTTGAATTCGGCAGGATCGGTATAGCCTCGAGTGACCTTGGCGAAATCGCCGACGCGCAAGGTTCGGCCCTCGACCCGCACGGCAAGGTTCACCATGCTGTCCACCGAGCCGAAGGAGCCGGTGAGTCGTATGGGGAGATTGTGCTGTGCGGCAATCACTGTTCCGGCCGGTGCCATGCCGTTCTGGGCCTGTAATGCCTCGGCAACCGCAGAGGCGTCCAGCCCCAGTTCGGCCAGCTTCTTGTCGGAAAACTCGACAAAGATCTTTTCATCCTGGACACCGATGAGATCGACTTTTTCAACGTTCTTCACACGGAGGATTTGCTGCCGAGCCGAATCGGCCGCCTGTTTCAGCTCGGCATAGCTGTAGCCTTCGCCGGAAAAGGCATACAGGAAGCTATAGGTATCGCCGAACTCGTCATTGAAAAAAGGCCCGACAATGCCGGGCGGCAGCGCCATGCGGATGTCGCCCACCTTCTTGCGCACTTGATACCAGAGATCGGGAATATCTTTAGGCGGAGTATCCTCACGAGGCGTGACAAAAATGACCGATTCGCCAGGTTTCGAGTAGCTGCGCAAGAAGTCCAGGTTCGGCAGTTCCTGAATTTTCTTTTCCAGTCGGTCGGTCACCTGTTGTTCCACTTCCAGCGCGGTGGCGCCGGGATACATGGTTTTGACGACCATCACCCGAAACGTGAACTCCGGGTCTTCCCGCTGTCGCAGCTGAACATAGGAGAAGATCCCACCCAGCAGCACCAGCACCATCAAAAAACCCGTGAACGCGCGGTGTGTGAGCACCCATTC
>CABVRV010000193.1 GCA_902500755.1 uncultured Nitrospira sp. | reverse complement strand
TTCTTTCATACTGAGGAGGGTCATAATGGGACGTGTAGGTGCAGTGTTGGCGGTCATTGGTCTGTTGACCTTGGGGGGTGGTGTCAATGGGTTTGCTGCGACAGATGATGGCAGCAAGATTACGATCACAAGCCCGGCGTCTGGAGCCAAGGTCGGGAACGATATCGAACTGGTCTATGAACTTACGAAGGGGAGTCAGGCGACTCATGCCCATTGTTTTGTCGACGGAGAATACCAAAAGGGGTGGGATAAGAAGACGGTTAAAGGAATGTCACCGGGGACTCATGAAATCAAGGTCGTCGCAGCGGATAAAGATCATCAGACCTTAGCTGCTGAAGCCTCAGTCCAAGTTGAGGTGCAATAATATTTGGCGTTTTCCTAGTTCGGTTCGCGTGACCGGCAAGGCGCATGAGTCACCTTGTCGGTCACGTTGTGTAATGCTCGCAACTGTAGCATGTGTATCCTGGACCTACGCTCTGAGCCGGTCAAGGCATTCACTGAAAGTTCTTGTCATCCTTATCGCTAGGGCATGATACAGGCCAGCATGCCGCCTATTACCAAAGATCTCATCGCTCAACATGACCTGACGGGCGAGGAATACCAAAAAATCATCGATATTCTCGGGCGTGAGCCCAACCTGACGGAACTCGGCATGTTCTCGGTGATGTGGTCCGAGCATTGTTCGTATAAGAGTTCCCGCGTGCATTTGAAGAAGCTGCCGACGACCGGGCCTCGTGTCGTACAAGGACCGGGGGAGAATGCAGGTGCGATCGATATCGGCGACGGGCTGTGTGTCGTCTTCAAGATGGAATCACACAACCATCCATCCTTCATCGAGCCGTATCAGGGTGCCGCTACAGGAGTCGGCGGTATTCTGCGCGATATCTTCACCATGGGGGCACGGCCGATTGCGCTGCTTGATTCGCTCCGGTTTGGAGAGTTGCACTCGGCGAAAAATCGCCACCTCATGAAGGGGGTGGTCTCCGGCATTGCTGGCTATGGCAATTGCATGGGCGTGCCGACTGTGGGGGGCGAGATTGTTTTCAACGATATCTATGCGCTGAATCCATTAGTGAATGTGTTCTGCCTGGGCGTGGCTCGTCAAGACAAGATATTCCGTGGCACTGCGGCAGGTGTCGGCAATCCTGTCATTTATTTCGGCTCCAAGACTGGCCGCGATGGCATTCACGGAGCGACGATGGCGTCGGATTCGTTCGATGATGAATCTGAGCAGAAGCGTCCCACGGTGCAGGTCGGCGATCCCTTTACTGAGAAATTGCTGTTGGAAGCCTGTCTGGAATTGATGGAACGCGACTTGCTGGTCGGGATTCAAGACATGGGGGCTGCGGGGCTGACGAGCTCTTCTTGCGAAATGGCTTCACGCGCGGGCAACGGTATCGAATTGGACCTCACGGTGGTGCCTCGACGTGAACCGGGGATGACCCCCTACGAGATCATGCTGTCCGAATCTCAAGAGCGAATGCTGATGGTGGCGAAAGCCGGCATGGAAGACGAATGCCTGGCCATTTGTCGCAAGTGGGATCTGGATGTGGCCGTGGTGGGGAAAGTGACGGGGGATGGGATATTGCGCGTCAAAGATCAAGGGAAAGTTATTGCCGAAATCCCAGCCAAAGCATTGGCGGACGACAGCCCGCGGTATGAACGGCCCTACCAGCCACCCTCCTACCAGGATATGTTGACGAACCTAAATTACGATGCCATCCCCGATGTGAAAGATGCGAACGCGGCGTTGCTGGCGTTGTTGGGATCGCCGACCATCGCCAGTAAGCGGTGGGTGTACGAGCAATACGATCATATGGTGCGGACGAACACGATGATCCGTCCTGGGTCGGATGCTGCTGTGGTGCGGATCAAGGGGACGAGTAAGGCCGTGGCCATGACGGTCGATTGCAATAGCCGCTACTGCCTCCTGCATCCCTACGAAGGGGCTCGTCTCGCTGTGTCTGAAGCGGCGCGTAATCTGGTGTGTTCCGGTGCTGTCCCGATCGGCTTGACCGACTGTCTGAACTTCGGTAATCCGGAACGCCCCGATATCATGTGGCAGTTTGTCATGGCGATCGAGGGGATGAAAGATGCCTGCGAGCATTTCCAGATCCCGATCGTCAGCGGAAACGTCAGCTTTTACAACGAGACCAATGGGCTCTCGATTTATCCTACCCCCATGTTGGGCATGGTCGGGCTGATTGAAAATGCCGAACGAACGATGACCCAGTGGTTTAAGGCCGAAGGAGATGATGTGTTCTTGCTCGGCTCCTCACGAGAGGATTTAGGAGGGACTGAGTATCTCAAGGTCGTTCATGCTCGAGAGCAGGGATCGCCGCCCTACTTGAGCTTGGAGAAGGAAAAGGCGCTGCATGAGTGCGTTCTTTCACTGATTCAAGACGGGCTTCTTCAGTCCGCGCACGACTGCTCGGAAGGCGGTCTTGCCGTTGCCTTGGCTGAATGCTGCATGTCCTGCCACGACCAGACCTTTGGCGCTGTGATAAGATTGATGAGAGGCCGGCTGAGAAAAGACGCTGTTCTTTTCGGCGAAAGTCAGTCGAGGGTTGTGATTTCTGCAACGCCGGTTCATCGACAAGCGATTCTCGACCGGGCGACTCGGTATGGGGTGCCGGTCGAAGTGATCGGGGAAATTTCGGGGACACGGTTGGTTATGCACGTAGGAGACGGTCAGTCGACGGAAAAAGTGATTGATCAACCGGTTGTGATGCTGCGTGACCGGTGGGCATTATCTCTGGAACGAACGTTAAGCGAAGCCTAGTCGAGTCGACTGGCCGACGAGGGGTATGAACCACGAACTGCCGATCATCTCGTCTGATAAGTTTCACGACGAATGTGCGGTCTTCGGGGTCTTTGGCCACGAGGAAGCCGCCAATCTGGCCTATCTGGGGTTATACGCCCTACAGCATCGAGGACAAGAGGCCT
>CABVRV010000192.1 GCA_902500755.1 uncultured Nitrospira sp. | reverse complement strand
GAGTTCGGTCGCACGAAGCAGCTGTTCACGAATCCATCGAAGAAGCAAACGGAAGATTACATCACCGGACGATTCGGGTGAGCGTATGGTTCAACAACGACATTTCGACGAAGAACTTGCGGAATTAAAGACGAAGCTGGCTCGGATGGCCTGTCTGGCCGAAGATCAGATCGACAAGGCACTGACCGCCCTGGTCACACGCGACGCGGCGTTGGCTTGCGAAGTGATCGAACGAGACCACAAAGTGAATGCCATGGATGTCGAGATTGACGAATCCTGCATTGAGTTGTTGGCGCTCCATCAACCAGCGGCGCGAGATCTACGGTTGGTGACGACGGCGATGAAATTGTCGACTGAGCTGGAACGTATCAGCGACCTGGCGGAGAGTATCTGTGAGCGCGCGATTGAGCTGAATGAAGAGCCTCAACTCAAGCCCTACATCGATATTCCACGGATGGGAAGCCTTGCACGGGTGATGGTGAAGGAAAGTATCGATGCCTTCGTCAAAGAGGATGCCACGTTGGCCAGGAAAGTGATCGTTGATGATGACTTCGTCGATGATCTCATGGAACAGTTGTTTCGTGAACTCCTCTCGTTCATGATGGAAAATCATCACACGATTTCCCGCGCCATTCGGTTGAGCTTTATTGCCAAGTCTCTCGAGCGAGTGGCCGATCATGCCACCAACATCGCCGAACTGGTTGTCTATCTGGTGGAAGGCAAGATCATTCGCCATACCGCACCATCGGTTCAGCCCTGAAGCTGCGAAACGCTGGTTGTTGAGCAGATACGAAGATGATCGCTCTTCGTGTTCGTTTGAAATGACCACTCCCCTGTGTTAGCATTCGCGTCATGGGTGCTACCACCTCGGCGAGGCGGGGAGAAGCCCGTCGAGCCCCTTCTCCGCCTTCTCACATCCAGCGTGAAGTCATCGGTGTGATATTAATCGCACTGAGCCTCCTGATGCTGTTGAGCCTCTTGTCGTTTGTCCCCGGAGAGGCAGAAATGGTGGCGAGTGGAGCTCCGGCAGCGAATCCTCCGCGCAATCTCATCGGTTCATTTGGAGCCTTGTTGGCTGGTGGCTTCTTCTTCGCCATCGGTGGTGCGGCCTATCTCTTTCCGCTTCTTTTGGGCCGATTAGGGGTCCGCTGTTTTTCTCTGACGCCGGTCAGCGTCCGGTTTCGAACGGCAGCAAGCTCTCTCGCCGCAGTCGTCTTCCTGAGCGCGTTTCTCCATCTGGAAACCACAGGGGTTCCGACCCTGACCAGTGGGATGATTTCCCGCGGGATGGCTGGTGGCGCCGTTGGTCAGACGATTGCCGAAGGGCTCCGAGCGGTCTTCGCAGGAACTGGGGCCCATATTCTGATTATTGCCGGGTTTCTTGTGTCCCTCCTCCTGACCACACCGCTCTCATTGGCCGAAGTGGTTCGTCGGATGCCCGAACGTTGGGCCGCTTTCCGTGAAGGGGTTACAGCGATGAGACCCGAGCGAGCGATTGCGGTTCAAAAGGAGACCGTCAATCGAAGGGTGAAGACGAAAACATCCAAACTTGGTCAGGCCATCACGGACGACGAACGCCTTGCTGAGAAGGGTCAGGAGTTTGAGCCGTTCACAGCCCTTCCCACTCCGATCATTCAATCATTCTCCAATTCTCTATCCGCGGTTGAACCGGAGGAGACTGAACCTGAAGTCGTCGCCGCACTGACGGATTCCGAGGACTATCGTTTACCTGACCCAGAACTCCTGTTATGTGAACCATCTGGGTCCTTGGACCGAATGTCGGATGAAGAGCTGAAAGCCCAATCCGAGGTCCTATCTCGAGCCTTGGCAAGTTTCGGCATCGAAGGAACGGTGACAGAAGTCAGGCCCGGGCCCGTCGTGACGATGTATGAGTTCGAACCAGCACCCGGTACGAAGGTGGCCCGTATTGTGAATCTGGCCGATGACCTTGCCTTGGCGCTCAAGGCCACGAGTATTCGTATCGTCGCGCCGATCCCCGGCAAATCAGTCGTGGGGATTGAAGTGCCGAACAGGTCGAGAGAGACGGTCTCCCTGAAAGAAGTCGTCATGAGCGAGGCCTTTCGTCGGGCCAAGTCCCGACTGACGCTGGCGTTGGGTAAGGATATTTTCGGCGCCCCGGTCACCGCCGACCTGAAGACCATGCCGCATCTGTTAGTCGCCGGCGCAACGGGGGCCGGCAAGAGCGTCAGCTTGAATACCATGTTGCTGAGCATCCTGTTCTCCTCCAAACCCAATGAAGTGAAGCTTCTGCTCATCGACCCGAAGATGCTGGAGTTTCAATCATATGAGGGAATCCCACACCTACTCCGACCGGTCATTACGGACCCCAAATCTGCGGCGAGGGGGCTCGGATGGGTCGTGGCTGAAATGGAACGGCGATACAAGTTGTTGGCAGACGCGGGTGTGCGGAACATTGATGCGTACAACCGTATGGTGGCCGGTCTGCATGAAGCCTTCACCGAAAACAGCACTTCGGGAGTCGAACAGGCTGAGCTCCCGATTCAGTTTCTCTCGGAAGAGGAGCGTCTTGCAGCCGGGGAAAGCTCGATCCCTGAGGGCGAGCGTGGATGCATGCAACCGAATCCGACGCCGCCGGAACCGCTGCCGTGTATCGTCGTGATGATCGATGAGCTGGCCGATCTCATGATGGTCGCCCCGAAAGATGTGGAGGATAAGATTGCCCGTCTCGCACAGATGGCGCGGGCTTCCGGTATCCATTTGGTATTGGCGACACAACGTCCGTCCGTTGACGTGTTGACCGGCTTGATCAAGGCGAATTTTCCCGCGCGTATCGCATTCCAAGTGTCTTCGAAGACCGACTCGCGCACCATCCTGGACGCGAATGGAGCTGAGGCATTGCTCGGTCGAGGCGATATGCTCTATCTGGCCACCGGCACCGGTCGTCTCACTCGCTTGCATGGGTCCTTTGTGTCGGACGACGATGTCCGCTCG
>CABVRV010000191.1 GCA_902500755.1 uncultured Nitrospira sp. | reverse complement strand
CGACGGAGCACAAAGAGGTCACGCCGAAAAAATCTACGACCGACGGTCAGCCGACTGCCCCGAAACCAGCGCCGGAAGCGAAGCCGCAGCAGCCGGCCGCTCCTACCATGAAGGCCGATCTTCCACCTGACTATGAACTGAAAGACAAGGAGCCGGCGCTCAAGAAGACGCTGGGATCGCTGATCCTTTCGGTCAAGCTTGCGCTGATGGGGGATTCAAGGTTGTTCCACTATGAGATCGAAGTGGAAGATAATGAGCAAACGATTACTCTCATCGGGCGCGTTGCGACTGAAGAGGAAAAGACCGCGGCGAAGGAAGTGGCGCAGAGGGTCCATGGCGTCAAAAACGTCGTCAACAAGCTTACCGTGGAAAAGGATCTGGCGAAAACATTGTCCAAGAAACAGGATGACGCCCTCACCTCTTTGGTTAAAGAACGGTTCTCCAAGAGTGCCACGTTGAAGGCAGCCAACTTTGAGGTGAAGACGGAGGAGGGGGTTGTTTTGCTTAACGGAACGGTCCGTTTCCAAGTCATTGCCCTTGAGGCTGCTGAGGCTGCTAGGCAGGTGCCTGGGGTACGCGCCGTAAATACCGAAAAAGTACGGCTGGAGGGCGAGAGCTGATGCAGGGCCGCTCAGGCCACTTCTCTCGCTCTCCCACCATAGTGGAGAAAGCAGATAGCATCGGGGTCGAGACTCGTCCACTGCTCCTCACCCGCGACTTTGGACTTGTCTGGTCCGGACAACTCATCTCTCAAATCGGCGACGGTGTCTCCAAACTAGCCCTGCTGTGGTTCGTCTATGCTGTCACCGGATCACCGCTCAAAACATCGGTGATCGGGTTGTTACAGACCATTCCTCCGATTGTGTTGGGGCCCATTATTGGGGTCTATGTCGATCGGCTTCCCAAAAAGGTACTGCTGATCACCAGCGATTTGCTACGCGCCCTGCTGATCGGGTTGATTCCGTGCCTGATTCCCGTTGAGTCCTTTACGGTATCGGTGCTCTACGTCTTGGTTCTTCTGCACGCAGTTGCCTCAGCGGTATTTGGACCGGCTCTCACCGCCTCTATACCGGCGTTTGTACCGAAAACACAGTTTACGGCGGCCAACGCCTTGCTCCAGGGCACTACAAGCCTCGGCATCATCTTGGGTCCTGCGATGAGTGGATTAGGTATCGCTGCATACGGATCACAGGAAGTCTTATGCCTCAATGCCGCGACGTACGTGATTTCAGCCGCGTGCCTCATGCTGGTCCGTTTTGGCAAGCCTGCCGCAATCACGCCATCGCTTGCAGCAACGCCGACAATGTTGCAGGATCTCGTCGAGGGATTTCGATATAGTGTGGTCATCCAACCCGGGCTGTTGCTCCTAACTGCTACCGCAGCTCTCCACACGTTTGGCAGTAGTGCGCTGAACGCGCTTTTCCCGGTGTTCGCGAGAAAAATGCTGGGACTAGGACCGGTCGAGGTCGGGTATTTATGGTCAGCACTCGGTGTCGGATTGCTGCTCACGTCCATTGGACTTCTCTGGGTGACCAATTGGATGGTCAAAGATCGCCTTTGGTTGATCGTAGGCACGAGTGTGGTGAGCGGCGTCGCCCTCTATGCGTTGACATGGACAGGCGATCCGTACGTGGCGGGTCTCCTCATGGGACTTGTCGGGTGTGGGTTAGGCTCTTTCACGCCGATTGCGTGGGGAATTATTCAAGAGGTTGCACCAAGTCATATGGTCGGGCGCGTGCTGGGGCTCTATGGGACCGGCGCCATGACCGCCGCGATCGGTGGGATCTCTGTGTTCGGTTGGATCACAGAACATCAGGGACCAGAAACCGGCTTGCTCGGCATAGGGGTTGTTCTATTGATGTCGGCGTTGGTCGCCGCGCGGATGAGCCGGGCGACCGTCGCCACATAGTCAGGGGAATCGTGTATGAACGACGTGATTCGATGGAATGATCAATATTACATCCTGGCGTCATCCTCGCTGGCCGATGCCCGCACCGAAGTCTTGAAGCATGGAGAGACCTTCGCCGTGTTCGATCGGTACGGCGATATGCACCAGGTCGTTTCTGGTCCGCAGGGGCTCTATCATGAAGGGACGCGTTTTCTCTCTCGATTCGAGTTGGCGCTTGGCACCCAGCGGCTGATGCTGCTCAGCGCTTCAGCGAAAGAGGACAATGCCCTCTTTACAGTGGATCTCACCAACTCAGACATGATGTTGGAGGGACAACGGCCTGTTCCACGCGGGACGCTCCATCTTTCCCGTACACGGTTTCTCTGGCAGGGCACGTGGCACGAGCGTATCCGTGTGCATAACTATGGAACGACAAGACTTCCGCTCTCGATCATGATCGGACTCGATGCCGATTTTGCCGATCTCTTTGAGGCGAGAGGACGAACGCGACCACGTCGTGGACGGCGCCTCAAAACCGTTCGATCAAAAACCGGACTCGTGTTTGGGTATAAAGGGCTCGATGAGACCATCCGTCGAACCCATGTGCGGTGCTCGCCGGCTCCGAAACAGGTGATGGCCGACGGGTTCAGGATTGAGTCGCGCATCCCTCCGCATACCGGCCTGACATGGGAGATCGCCATTTCCTGCGAGGTGAAGCAGCGAGGGAGCCGAGTCGTTCTCACCTACGATCGGGCTCAGCATGATGCAGAGGGTGCATTACGGGAAGCGAGAGCCTCGGATGCGCACATCTACACGTCGAATGAGCAATTCAATCACTGGTTGAACCGGTCGCTGGCCGATCTCCACATGTTGCTCTCAGATACCCCGCAAGGACTTTATCCCTATGCGGGCGTCCCCTGGTTCAGCGTTCCGTTCGGCCGAGACGGCATCATCACCGCACTGCAAATGCTCTGGATGAATCCCGATATCGCGCGCGGGGTCCTGGGGTTTCTTGCAGCGACGCAGGCGACGGAAGCTCGGCCGGAGCAGGATGCGGAGATCGGCAAAATATTGCACGAGACTCGTCAAGG
>CABVRV010000190.1 GCA_902500755.1 uncultured Nitrospira sp. | reverse complement strand
CGGGCATGCTTCTCCACACCCTTTTTCACCATGGCGCGCAGGAAATAGGGGATCCTACTCAGCCTGAGTGCGGACGCCTCATCCCAAGAAATCTCTGATTCTTCGGCAACGTTGAAGGCGACTTTGATCTTGTCACCACCTTTGGGCGTGTAGAGACACCACTGATCCTCATCCAACCAGTCCCCATGGTCGACATAGGGGCGAGCACGACAGCCGCCGCAGATATCAGTATATTCGCAGTCTCCGCATTTTCCTTTGAGCTGGGGATACCTGAATGAATTGAACACGTCCGACCGTTCCCAGAGATCAACGAAGCTATGTTGGCGCACGTTCCCTGCTGAGAGGGGCATATAGGGGCAGGGAGTCAGTTCCCCATTGGGTGTCACGCGGGCGTAGTTCGTGCCGGCAAGACAACCGCCCCCCATGTATCCAGTGGCCTTGGTGATTGGAGAGTTGGGGTCTTTTTCATAGGCCAGTCGTTTGAAGTGTGGGGCACAGCGAGCACGAACCAACATGCCTTTGTAATTGTCTTGGCATTCTACGAGGAAGCCGAGCACTTCTTCATACTGGGCAGGCGTAATGTCGGTCAGCTCTTCACCTCGCCCCGTGCATACCATAAAAAAGACGTTCAACACGCGAGCACCGAGCCGGTGCGCCCAGTCGATCACCTCAGGGAGTTCCTTGTAGTTCATCGGTTGAGCGCTGAAGTGTACTTGGAACTGGAGACCATTTCGTTTGCTTGCTTCGATACCTGCTACTGCCGCTTCCCAGGCTCCCGGTACGCCTCTGAAGGCATCATGTCTGGCAGCCTCCAGCGAATCGATACTGATGCCGACGCCCATCACACCGATTTCCACAAGGGTCTTGGCGAGGTGATCGTTGATCAGCATGCCGTTGGTACCGAAGACCACCATAAAGCCTAGTTTGACGGCATAACGAGCCACATCGAGAATGTCGGGCCGGACTAGCGGTTCGCCGCCTGTGATGACCAGGAGGCAGCCTTTGTTAACTTCCGCGATCTGGTCGATCAGCCGATAGCATTCTTCCGTGTTGAGTTCGTCATCTCCGCCGGCGGCTTTCGTCGTGGCATCGAGATAACAGTGATCACATTTGAGGTTGCAGCGTTTCGTTAAGTTCAGGGCGACGAGATATGGTTTGAAGTCGTCGACAGTTCTTCCGTCGAAAGGGCTGTCCGATTTCGGACTGGGAGTCAAGAACTGCGTAATGTGTTGTTGAAATGCTCCCAGTGCGCCAGGGAGTGCAGAGCCGTTGAAAATGGGTAGCGATTTGCCCATGAGGTCTAGTAGCCAGGGTCGAGCGTTGAGTTCTGAGTTGCCAGCGTATCAGTTATGGCTAATATGGTGTTGATCGTCACCCAGGATTGGGTGACTACGTGCTGATTTTACCTGTGAGGTCAGCGATCATATCTTTGAGATTGCCGGTCTTCATGGCTTCCGCCATATAACCCTTTGCCTGTTCGATGCCTTCATTGGCGACCTCGATCGTGATCACGGTCGCTCCAATCTTTTCAGCGTGTTTGAGGATCAGCGCTTTGGTGCAATCGCGCATGAAACCTTCAGGCGCTCGATCCAATCTGGTTTGTGCTTCATCCGTCCAACGATATGGTGAAGCGGCTTCGACCTCTCCGTTCGAGCCATTCCCACCAGTTTTCAGAGATTCAGGCGAGGCTTCCGCCACCGCTGGCGTGCCGGTGCCTTTATTGGAAAAAATGGGGGTGTAGTCTTCCGCCGCGGCTTCCTTGATCATCGGGGCGGCATATTCGAGCGTGATGGTTGTCATGCCCAATTTACGCGCGCTCTTTTCAATTCTCGCTTTCGCTCGTCTTCGCTGGAAGCCGGCCGGCACGGCACGGATCGCCTCTTTTGCATCCTTGGTCCATTGCATCGGCACGTCATCGTAGGCAACGTCCGTCTCTAGCTCGCCTTCAGATGTCGCCGCCACTTCAAAGATCTTCTTGTCGACTTGCTTAAACTTCCCTCCATCGGCACTACACACCGGACAGCGAACTGGGGTGTCGCCCTTACCGATGTAGCCGCACCCATCACAGACGAAATAGGTTTGACCCATGCGGTCCAGATAGGCCTGAGTCGAGGCACTGATCTCTTTCGGCTTCTCTTCAACGATCTGGGTCATGATTCCGCTTAATGTCGGACCCATCAGATCCTTCGTGACGGCCTCGTCGGCCTGCATTCTGTCGCGGTCGATACCGGCTGCATCGAGATTCCCGCCGAGCGCCCGCATGGCGTCCATCGCGCCCTTCGGCAAAATGTGTCCGACTGCGGCATCCACGACGGTGTTGCTGATGATCGTATGGCCCTTTTCGATGGCATATCGATGAATCGCTGTTTTGGCGACTCCTCGCGCAAACACAGGGATCTTCTCCATCCGTCTCAGCGCCTCTTCCGTCCAGGCAATGGTGTACTCCGCCTGGGTATCGATCGGCGGAACATATTTACGGTTGGAGACCAGTACGTTGCAGGGCGCACTCCTAAGTAGATTTTCGGTGTTGCTGCCGACGTCCATGTCCTCATCGCTATGGACGCCGATGCGTCCCACGATCAAAAGCGCAGGGACATCCTTGCGGACGTACTGAATGATTTTTTCGAACGCCTTGCCGTCGAGTAGGGTTGTTTTGACGTCGGTTTGTTCGGCTTGAGCGATTTCACGGGAGATGTCTAAGTGGGACTGGTAGATCTTCGCCAAGCCACTATCGATAATCTCTTCGTGCAGTTTTTCCTGCTCTTTGAACCGGAACACCTTGCCGGCCTCTTCGTTGAGCACTCCGGAAATGCTGTGGAAGGCGGCATAATGGAAATACGGATCGAAGGCTGAGATCGCTTCAACCGGCATATGAAAGGCTTTGCCGAGCGCAAGCCCGGTCATGAGCCCGCCGAACGAATACGGACTTCCGTCGACCGCCACCACGATCTTGCCGCCCGTCAGCGGCTGAATATTCTTGATGATCAACATGTCGGAGTTACGGACCCGTCGGACGACGCGTTC
>CABVRV010000189.1 GCA_902500755.1 uncultured Nitrospira sp. | reverse complement strand
GTCTTCTTCCCATGGTTCGAGTGCCCAGATAGGGGAGTGCTGAGGGTATTGAGCCGGCGCATTGTGATAGGTCTGTCCATAGTGGGCCTGAAGATAACGAGTGAGCTCGTCAGGGGACGCGACGGCCGGGAGCACACCGGTCAGCAGCTGCTGAAAGCGAAATAGAAACGTGATGATGCGGGTACTGATGCCGTCGAAGATTCTGATGCAGAGGATTAGGATACGCACGTCTTATTTCCCAGGATCCAGAAAATATTGAGTGATAAGACCTGCGGCTTCTGCCCCCCCGGTCGGCGGAGGTGGATCGGTCTGAAGCGCAGGCATCTCGATGGCCTTCGTGAGCGTCAGATCCCATTTGCCTTTTCCGAAATCGCTCATCGAAAGTTCTACCCCTCTTCCATACCGATGTAGATAATCCACCAGCGGTTGTTCATCGGCAAAGTTGTATCGTCGCACATAGATCAGTGGCGTCTGCAGTGCCACGGCTTCCACTAATGTTCCGTAGCCCGGTTTCGTCATGATGGCATCGACCGAGGCCAGCAACGTTTTAAACGAAAACGGTAGGGACTTGGTAGAGACAAATCGCCCGCTTGTCGGTGGAATGGAGCCGTCGAAAAGGAATCGGTAGCCGGTGAGCGATTCCAATATGTCGAACGGGAGTGAGTCCAACGGAATGCCGCCGAATCCGATGAGCACGGTGCGCTCTCCAGGCGTTAGTTTCAGCAGCTCAGTGAGTTGTTCGCGAGCCGAAGGAGCCGGCTCGGCAATCGGTCCTATGTCGATCACCTGTTTGAAGCCTGTCATTGGAGGCGCCGGTGTGATTCGTAGGGCGAGATCGGCTTGGGCGTAGGCCCGACCGATCGATTCGATGAGTGTTCGGCGATCGATTGATGAAGGGGCTTGGTATTCGGACAGGATGAGGTCCCATGTGAAACTCACCAGTGCGACGGTGGGAATACCGACAAGTCTTCCGGCTGCCAGTGCCAAGTACGGAGTATCGGCTAAGACAAGATCCGGAGCGGCAGCACGCATGGCTTCGACCTCAGTCTGAAGACGTTCATTCCACGTGCTGTGGAATCGGTGATGTTCGCGCCAGGTCGCCTCCACGTCGATCGTCATGGGTCCGTGTTGAATGCACCCGATGTCCTGCTGAACGGCGCTTGTTTCCCATGGAATCTTGAGACGATCTGTGAAGAATGATGCAGGGACGGTGGTGCGAAGGAGAACTCGGAGGTTCGAAACGAGACGGCCTAATGCATTGAGCACCGGCACGACTTGCGCGGCGTGGCCGAATCCATGTCCCGAGATGGCAGCCCAGATCAACGGCATAGCTAGGAGTGTGGGGGGACTACGGATGACAAATGGCGCAGAGAAAATCTACTCAACTATTGGAATGGTCCGATTCCATGGGGGGAATGTTATACAGCAGCTCCAGGTCGAACTCGTCGACCAGGTCGTTGAATGCGCCGGCCCCCATATCAGAACGAACTTCGGCCATGACAAGATCGATCGCTGGAGCGGCATGTTGTCCATATTGCGTGACGGCTGATTCAATGCGCTTTCTGGCATCGTCGAGGTTCACGTAGTCACTCCTTCCTATCTATAATGAATCATTCACCCAAGGGAGCGCAACAGCTCCTGCATGTCCGGCACCAGATCCTTACCGCCATTAGATCGTCCCGAAAGGACAGCTTCAATTCCGGCCGTGAGAATCGGTTTGGCATCGGCGTTCCGTCCTAGTTGGATCAATGCTCGTCCCAGTGCCAGGTGAGAGGCTGCATGGGTTGGATCCAGCTGTGTGGCGACGGTGAGATGCTCGACAGCCTCTTCCAGGCTACCGTTTTCCTGAATGAGCTTATTGCCAAGCCCATAGCGGCCGAGGAAACCCTTGGGGTTCTTGGCGACCATCTGGCGGAATGCATCAATATTCATAGCGTCAGGTCCCGTAATCGAAGGGTACTATAGCACCAGCACGGGGGGATCGGCCAGATGGGAACGTGGGCTAGAGAGACGTGTGATTGTGCTAGGGAATCGGGGTGGTCGTGGGGACAACAGAAAGGGAAGGCTGGGGTGCCGATGGTCTCCTTGCTTTCACGGTCACGGTGCGAATGCCGGATTTTGGGGCTGGGGCGCTGTTAGCCGTATAGAGCGTGGTGTCTCGAACGAGTTGTGCCGTCAAGTTTGTCAGACAGGCTTCAGTGACGTGGCCCTTCAGTTCGTCGATCATCACCGGTGTGGCACCGAACAAATTGTAACGGACGGTACCAGAAGAGTTGGCTTCATACCGTTTGATCTGGCCATCCCACCGCTCGAGCTCAAGACCGACTGTGGCCGCATAGTCGTACTCAAAATCGACAAAAGGCGAGAGCAGAAACATAGAACCACCGAGGAGGATCCCTTTGAACGACGACAGCCAGGAATGGGGGTCGATGGTTTCGTCCACGGTGATACGCGCAGAGACGACTTTCTCTCCGAGCGAATCCGACTGTCCTCCGAGTGGAATCAGCGTGGAAAAGAGACGTGTGTCCTGCACCCTGTTGAGAATCCGGCGCTCTGTTTCCGTCGAGGGATTTTGCGGTGCTCCATTTCGTGAGAGCTGAAACGAATCCATGATCAAGGGAACCCGCTCATTGCTGGGGAGCGAGTGGGTCATAGAGGCCTGCGACTCTGTGGACACCGGTTTCAGCTCGATTGATCGAGCGCATCCGATCGACATACTCAAGGCGACTCCAATGAAGCCTACAATCGACCAGCGAAAAGCCTGTATCCTCATGATCGCTGTCTCCTCAGAAATAAAATGAGAAGCCGCCGAATGGCAGGCTTGCATTCAGCCCAAGATTCGGGAATGCCGTCCCGGCGTTGGAGATATGGTGGAAGCGGTAGCCGGCGTTAACGGCAAGTTGGGGCGTCAGAAACCATGACACGCCCACTCCTCCCACGAGTACAAAGTTGAACTCATTGGCTTGTTCGCGAATGCGTCCACCGAGATCCGTCCAGAACGGCCCACCGGCGAATTCCATATAGGGCCGAAGACGCCCCAAGGCGACGAATGTGTATTTGATCCTCGGTGTGAATCCGATGCCATGCGTCACCAGCGGCTCTCGAA
>CABVRV010000188.1 GCA_902500755.1 uncultured Nitrospira sp. | reverse complement strand
AAATGTCTCCGGCTTGAAGCGGGGTAAACAATGTGGGCATTAGGTGTCCTTTGAGCAAGAGGCAATCGTCGGAGAGGAAACTTATAGGTGAGATGGCTGAGGAGTCAAGGCGGCGGATTGCGTCGCTTCCAAATCATGACACAAATACAAATTCCAGAAGGCTAATGGTAGGCAAATACATTGACACGATCGGTTTGGCTTCCCTCGTGCGCAGCACAAGATTGGTCTTTAGGTTTGTTTCTCGCGATACGATACTGTGTAACAAGGAAGAGCTGTCAAAAGTCAGACTTGCTGGGTCTCGAGACGATCCATCCTGGCCTTGAGCATGGAGATGTCTGTTTCGAGTGTACGAATTCGTTGGTCGAGCTGTGAAAAAGAAAGCCGCATGAGGGCGCGCATTTCTTTAAATTCATCTCGGAATTCGTTTCGGATCTCTTGCAACTCATGCCGAATGTCTGAATGGCCTTCGGCGATTTGGCGGATGTCACTCCGGAGGGCTTCGGCAACCACGCCAAAGTGTCGCTTAATTTCTTCAACCTGTGCATCAGTCATGGCAGATTTGTATAGCCTGATCAGACGGGAAAAGCAACGTTGAAGGGAGTCACGCTATGCGTCGCTTCTTGACAGGCATGAGCGGCTCGCCGAATACATCATCAAACGAAAGTCCTTTGTGTTTTGTCTTGTAAAAAGCTCGGCTCTGGGCAATCTGGCTCATGAGGTCGGGATCGCTCAGGACATCCAAGGTCTCTTTGAGACGGGTATATTCATCAATATTCATCAAGATAGCAGCCGGACGGCCGTTCTTTGTGACGATGACTTCCTCTTCACGCTCTTGAACCCCCGCCACCAGTTCAGGGAGACGAGTTTTCACTTCCGATAATGACAAGGTTTTTGCCATGGGAAACCTCATGTTAGAGTGACCAGAATTCTGGTCTCTATAATGCAGTGACAAGTAGCGTGCCGTCAAATGAACGGCTAGTGGCTGCCGTACGACTTATGCGGGGAAAGGTGAATGTCAAGTGTGCTCGCTGAGGGAAAAAACAGGTTGTCACATGTTGGTGATCGAGTTGGCAGTGAGTTCATCTTAGTTGATTGCATGGATGGCCGGCCATGCACGATACAAGTGCTGACCCCATAACGACCCGCAGGTCTAACGGGAGAATTAGGGTAATGGATTTTCATACTCATCAAAGTTGATGGTTTTCTCGAAATCCCCATCGCCATCCTGATCGATGTCCTCTCGGACCTTCACATCTAGTTTATAAAATATGCGCTTCTTGACCCTTCCAGTTGCTGGATCAATGATTTCCATAGAATCGAGCTTCCCCAGAGTGTTGTATTCGATAACATCTGGCTTTCCATCACGGTTGCGATCGATCTCTGTACGGATTACGTCACCATCCTGGTTATAGACGGAGAAAGTCTCGTAAAATCCGTCAAAGTTATTGTCAAACTTTGCGCTCTGAAGCTTCCGATGAACATATTCGAAGACCATGTCGTCCCTTCCATCAGCGTTGCGATCATACGGTGTATGTGTGTGCGAGAAGTAATTCCAAGCCCAGTATGCAATCACTGACAGACCTATTCCAGTCAAGATGCCGACGAGTAACTCAGAACTTGACGAATGCCTTTGTGGTGCATCTTCAATCTCAGGATCTGTGCCATGAATTGACCGGGCGCCAGTACTTGAGTTCGCGCCTTGCTTCTGACCGCACTTCCAACACTTGGAGAACTCATGGCCGTGTGTTTCCCCACACCTCCCACATACCCAATCCGACTGGTCCTCCTCATGATGCTGAGGTTCATCCTCCATTACCATTACGGCTCGATCATAATCCTCATCCCGCAGGACCCAAAGCTCAGGGAAAACTTCAGCGAAGGGGACAGCCCCGGCGAGTGTTGATGTCTGTTGGTTCCGGATCGTATTAGGGATTCCAAATTTGTCTAGGAGCTCCTTCCTAGATTCCACCTCCACCAAACTCTGCGAGACAAAAACTTTTCTCATTTCCCTGTCCCCTTCACCACACTCCCGAGATCTGACGGAACTGCACATTCCCTCCTCGATCCTAGTGCAGTGGGCACACTCTCGATTCGTGGCCTATGCTACCACGCTGGTAGTGTGGTGAGGATCTAAAAGTACATCTACGCCGCCGATGATCAACAAGAACTGATCATTCACAGTTTCACCGCGTTGCCGTGAGACTCTGGCGTCAAGTCTTGTTTTGAGCATTCTGACGCAGGAATCGTGAGTCCACGGATTCCCCTTTTCCCGGTGGTTTAAATCGACGTGGCTGAGGGGTCAGTCTTCGGAAGCGGTTCCCGGCTTTCGGGAATGTGTGCATGGAGACGGGGAGTCTCACAACAATCGCCAGGAGGACGCCGAGTTCTTTCACCGCGCGTTGATTGGCCAATTGGCGTTCCCGCCGACAATCAAAGGCTTCCGTCCCCGGAGAATATACTCTTCGGTGAGGTAACCGGTTCATCGCGCGCGTACCAACTTGCAGGACGAAGACAATCTGAACTGGAAGATCGAGATGGTGGTGTGAGGGAAGAAATAGCAATTCCTGTAGGTGCCGGGTCTTGCCTCGCATGAAGCGCATAATCGGTCGTCGTTGACAGAGCATCACTTTCACGATATTGTGGTGCCATGGCACACACGCTGAAGCGACTCTCCGTAGCACTCGACCATCGTCTGCTGGCCGAGGCGCGGCGATTAACTCGTTCCCGAAGCAAGCGAGCCACGATCGCCAAAGCGCTTGAGGAGTTGGTGAAGCTAGAGCGCCGTAAGGCGTTGGCTCACTCCTTGGGTACTGGCGTGTTCGAAACCACTGAGGCTGAATTTCGTTCTCGCCGTCGTCGTCCACATGCCCGCCGTTGACCTCGGTCCGCGCCTCGTCGACACCAGCGTCTGGATTCGCGCCGACCGAAAGGGCCATGAGACCCTCAAGGATCGGCTCAAGAAATTGCTCGTTGCCGATTTTGCCTCGATTTGCTGGCCGATTCGAGCCGAGCTGCTCATCGGTGTCAAAACCCTGGAACGGTGGGAGATCCTTGATGAGCAGCTGGCAGCACTGGAACAGGTGCCGATGACAGAATCGACATGGTCACGAGCTGCTCGCTTGGGCCACGTGCTTGCGAGAAAAGGACAAAGCGTTCCGCTGCCGGATCTTCTGATCGCGG
>CABVRV010000187.1 GCA_902500755.1 uncultured Nitrospira sp. | reverse complement strand
CCCAGTCCCGTTCCCTTCCCCGGTGGCTTCGTGGTGTAGAACGGCTCAAAAATTCGGGTCAAGACCTCCGGTGCGATACCGCAGCCGGTGTCTGAAACACGAACGTGAGTCGCGCCGGCTACAGCGATGGTTTCTAGTGTCAGCGTACCGTGATGGTCCATCGCCTGAACCGCGTTGGTAATCAAGTTCACGAATACATGCAGAAGTTTATCGGGATTTCCCTTCACCACAATGTCAGGTTGATAGTGCTTGTGTATCTCAATGTCTTGAAGTGCCACGGCATAGCGGGCAATCTTGAGCGCTTCATCGAGCTTGCTATTGACATTGACGAGGCCATCTTGTCGTATGGAGGCGCGGCGAGAGTAGGAGGTGAGGTCCCGACAAATGGCCGTCGTCCGTTTGACAGCGTCAATAATGTCCAAGGCTTGAGCATGCACGGTCGTGAGGTCCGTTTCGTCGGCCAGATTTTCAGCCATGCCGAGAATCAGCTGGAGCGGATTGTTCATGTCATGCGCGATGCCGGCTGCAAACGAGCCCAAGCCGGCGAGTTTCTCTGCATGGAGCAACTCGGTTTGCAACGTCGATTCATGTTGGACAAGCAGCCAGAGAAGCCGCGATGCCTGTCCACTCACAATCGCCGTCCCCGTCGGCCCGTGTTGCTGAAGCACGGTCTCTACTGATGGATCATCGGTCACGTCCATCACAACGTTGAGTGTGTGGTCCCTAAGCAGATCGGCAATCACTCCATACACCGGCACGTTCAGTTCTTGGGCTCGTTTGAGTCCTGGTGCTGAGGCATCCTGGTCGGTAATCCCGACGATCTCAATCGCCCGAATCTGATGGAGCACCTCAAGAAGTGCGGTTCCTCCACGGCCGGCGCCGACGATCGCAACTCTCATTGGAAGCGCGGCCGGCGACGATGTGCTCCGCTGGGTTTCGACGCTCGAATGAGCGATGGTCGGGGTGGTGGTTGCCGTACCCGTTCCATCCGATGGTGGTCTGTCCATCATAAGCGCGCCAATTCTCGTTGTTCCATGGCACGGCCGACGGCAGCCTTCAATATGTCACCCTCCACCGGCTTCACGAGATAGTCCACGACGCCCTGCCGAAGGAGCGATGTGGCCATGTCGGTGTCCGGGAACCCGGTCAGAACAATTAATGGCACGCGCGGATAGTTCTCGCGAAAGTATGCAATGGCTTCGATCCCGTTCACCTTCGGCATCCGGATGTCGCAGACCATGACATCCAGCAGGAGGCGATTTTCGCCCGAGTTGATGATTTCGATGGCCTTCTCCCCGTTCTCAGCTTCAAGCACATCGTACCCGGCTTTTTGCAGAGTCATCCGCACGACTTTCCGGATGTCCGGTTCGTCGTCGACGATTAAGACCCGACCATTGCAGCTCTCACCTCCGACAAAAAACCCGGACTTGAATTCACTCATGGCAACCTCCTTGGTGAAGATCGGAGTGCAGTGGGTTCCATCACGACCTGAGCTGTCGCAAGGTCGGTGCCGAGGGTGAAAAGCATGCGAGGATCAATCATTTCACCAGGAAGTTGAATCGACCTTATCTCTATCGCCCACCGACTGGCTCAAAAGCACCACCAGGTTGACGAAATCCACCACCGATGGATGCTCATTGCCTTTCAGGGCACGTTTCAGCTAGGGTATTGAAAACACTGCTGGAGTTGATACCTGTGATTACACCAGATGTGCTTACCGAATATATTCGCAAGAGCTTGCCGGACGCTGAAGTGACCGTGACGGACCGGACGGGGACCATGAATCACCTGAAGGTCGTCATTGTTTCCGATGGGTTCGAAGGGAAAAATCTTTTAGATCGGCACCGCCTGATCTATCAGGCCTTAGACGCACCCATGAAGGATGGACGGATCCACGCATTAGAACTCACTGCCCGAACCAAAGCTGAGACATAGGAGGAGGCCATGGCCGACCAGATAGAAGAAGAAATTCAGAAGGAAGTACAGGCACATAAAATTTTGATCTACGGCAAAGGGACCAAGACGATGCCGATGTGCGGGTTCACGAGGGAGACCATGCAGTTTTTCGACAAGTATGGGTACCCCTACGAGCTCATCGACGTCCTGTCGCAGCCGGCGAAACGGGAAGCGCTGACGAAAATCACGAATTGGCCGACGCTTCCTAAGGTGTTTATCGACGGCACTTTCTACGGCGATACCGACGTGCTCGATCCGATGGCTGCCAAGGGCGAGATCGAACCGCTGCTGAAAAAAGCATTCGGGAAGTAAGGGGGGAAGTCTCGGCTGGCGAACGGTGCGCGAGGGTCGGTTGCGCCATAACGCACGGAAGCCAGACGGGTGATGAATCCCTTCCTTTCCCTCGGATGCTCCTCTAAGGCTGCGACTTCGTCGCAATGCCGTCGCATCCGGCATTGTGTCCCAACAAATCTGTCAATTTCTGCTATGGCGCGAACCGCCTTGCGCACCCGCTCCATCCGAGACTTGAGAGAGATCAGTGGGGGAATCTCATGGGAAAGAGTTCTACCCATACGACGAGTATCTTGTTGATGGCTTTGCTGGGTCTGGTGGTACATGCAGGATGTGTTGCAGATCATCACGCCAATCAAGTTGTTTGGGAACACTCCCGGATTGTCGATCTGACTCATTCGTTCGGATCAGACATGATCGTCTGGCCGACGGAGCAGGATTTCAAACTTATCGGTCAACATGCCGAGGATATGCCTGGTGGCTATTATTACGCGTCCAATCGCATGGAGATGCCAGAACATGGTGGTACGCATATTGATGCGCCGATTCACTTTTCCAAAGGGAAGCAGACATTGGACCAGATTCCCATCGAGCGGATGATCGGAACTGCTGTCCGAATTGATGTTGCTGAACAATGTGCCGGAAACCGGGATTATCGTGCCACCATCTTAGATCTTGAACGCTGGGAGGCAGAACACGGTCGTATTCATAACGATTCCATTGTCTTACTCGACACAGGTTTCGCCAAATTTTGGCCGAGTCGGAAGGACTATCTAGGAACCGAGCTGAGGGGACAGGCGGGGGTGCAGGCGCTGCATTTCCCTGGGCTTCATCCCGAAGCCGCTGCCTGGCTGGTGCAAGAACGGCAAGTGAAGGCCGTTGGCATCGACACGGCGTCGATTGACTATGGGCAATCGACCAAGTTCGAAACGCATGTGGCTTTACTTTCAGAAAATGTTCCAGTGTTCGAGAATCTCGCCAATCTGCATGACCTGCCGTATCGAGG
>CABVRV010000186.1 GCA_902500755.1 uncultured Nitrospira sp. | reverse complement strand
GCCGCAATCTCTGCCCACGAATGATCCGAATAGGCCGTACAGATCACCACTTGCAGCCGTCCGTCGGCCTCCCAGAGGCGTTCGACCGTTTCCAAGCCGTCCCACCCAGGCGGCATCCGCATATCCACGAACGCCACCGCATAGGGACGTCTCTCGCTGCGCGCCATCTGGACCAGAGCCAATGCCGCTTGCCCTTGATCGGCATAATCGACTTCGAACCGCTCCAGCGCGTGCACGAGCGGCTCTCCGAATAACGCGGCCCTCGCTTGGTGAAGGTTTTCATCGTCGGGTTGTATTTCAAGGATTCTTCGAAAGTCCTCGTGAATCGCCTGGTTGTCGTCGACGACCAAGATACGAAGATTTTTATTTCCCTCGTTCATCATCACCGAGGTTCTCTCATCTGTATGTCCGGTTTCTGCGTCGTCATGAACTCTTGCATGTCCTTCAAGAGAGTCAAGACATCTTGTGCACATCGCTGCACGGTCGCCATCTGTTCTCGCTGCTCGAGATTGAGCGTGCTGTGGAGGAGCAGAGCGACCTTGTTGACGAGCTCATTCATGGGCTGGAAGATTTCATGGCTCATAATCGCCAAGAACTCTTCTTTCTGGTGACATGTTGCAGCCATATCGCCGTGAGACTGGGTCGAGCCACCTTCCTCTGCTCGACTAGCAACACGTTCTTGTAGACGCTCATTTGCTTCCCGCAACTCAGCCGTTCGCTGAGTCACGCTGAACGCAAGGTTCTCAATCTGGCGCTTGACGGAACGGGCCAGATTCCATTTCTTCGTCAGTGAGTTCGCCAACTGAACGACTTCAATGCTGTTGAACGGCTTCATGAGAATCAGCAACTTGTCGGTTTCTCCGATCCGACGGCTGACATCTTCCCATGGGTGATCGGAGTAGGCCGAACAAACAACAACGTGGATTTCAGGATCGGCGTACCAAAGATGCTCAATCGTTTCGAGCCCATCCCATCCCGGCGGCATTCGCATATCCACAAAGGCTAACGCATAGGGATTGCCGGCTTGCTGGGCACTCTGGACAAGCCCAAATCCTTCTCGCCCCTGGCTCGCGAAGTCCAACTCGTACCGTACTTGCGTCGGCAAGGTCGGAGCTTCTCCGAACAAGGCGGCGCGAGCCTGATTCAGCGAATCTGAATCAACCGGCGGCGCCAAGATTTTCTTAAAGTCCTCATGGATGCTGGCGTTATCGTCGATCACCAGGATTCGCCGATTGTCAGTGATTTGGTTATCCGTCATGCTGCCGCCTCTGCCAACACCAAGGGCAGGTCTAGCGTGAAGGTCGCACCGCGCCCTTCGCCCTGGCTCTGCGCCTGCAGTGCTCCGCCAAAATTCTTGGCAACGATGGCGGCACTATGCAGCCCCAGCCCATGACCGGCCTTTCTCGTCGTAAACCCTTGAGCAAACAACTTCGGAAGATGCTCCTGTTTGATGCCGCCTCCGGTATCAACCACCTCAAATCGCGCAAATGGCTTACGGTCGGAAAACACGCCGATCCGCAACGTCAACACGCGCGTATTCCCCGAATGTTCGACCATCGCGTTCTTCGCGTTGGTGATCAGATTGACCAAGACCTGCAAGACTTGATGCCGATCCGTCATGATCGTGGGAACCGGGCTGTATTCCCGGACAACTTTGATTTGGTACTTGTCCGGCTCAGGCAGCGCCATCAGCAAGGCCTGTTCCATCAAGTCTTCACTTGAGCAGGGTTCTCGAATATTCCCGGCACGAGCAATATCCTGCTGCGACATGATCACTTGTTTGATGTGGTCGACCTTTTTCACCAGAGAGTCGAGTTCACCTTGGATCGTCTGATGGCTCCCGCTCAGGGACTCGGCCACTAAACCAAGATACGACGGAATCTGTTTGCCCTTCGGGTCGACCGTCAAGAATTCTTGTAGATTGTCCTGATGTTCGTTGAACATCGATGCGATCCGACAGACGTCGCCCACCATCGGCTTTTTGAGTGTTTTCAGAAGCGTATCCGTCGACACATTGATGCTGTTGAGCACGTTCCCCACGTTATGCAACACGCTTGAGGCCACATCCGCCATACCGGCCTGGCGTGAAGCATTCATGAGCTGCTGATACAGCTTTTCTTTTTCAGCCTCAGCTTTTTTCCGCTGATCCATCTCGACGTGCAAATTCGTATTCGTGGCCTCCAGCTCCTGGTTCTTCTGTAAAATTTGGACGCGGGATGATTCCAACTCACCGTTTGCTTCCTTGAGTTGCGCATTGGCCCGATCAAGCTCAGTCACATCGTGAAAGGAAACCAGCGCCCCTCTGACCGTGGACCCGTCATCCATGATCGGCACGGTATTGACGATAAATTTCCGCGGTTCGCCATCAGATAGATTCAAGAGAAGGGGAGTATTGTCTTGAGGCTCCTTGTCCATGATCGCTCTGGTCCAGGGATGCACGGAGAGCGAATCCGATGGACTCACCGACTTCCAGGCCAAAGACCCAAGATCGAGTCCAATTAGGGCTGTGACCGACTTGCCGACAGCCTGACTGAAGGCATCATTGGTCAGCACGATCAGATCTCGTGTGTCGATCATCACCACCCCTTGGGTCAGTGCATCAAGCGCAGCTTTGACACGGGTGGGAACGATGCCGGATGGATCCAGCTGTCGAAGCGTGCGCTTCATGAAGAGGAGATACCCAATAAATCCCATCACACTTACGAACGCCAGGAACCGTACCCATGGATCTTCAAGAAAGCGGTTGAGCCAGGAGCCGTCAGCTTTCTGAAACGCAATCTGGAGCACACCCCATGGCTGGTCTCCGGAAAAGATCGGGACTTGGAGAAATTCCAGCGTTGATCCGTCACCGAGCGGCTGAACCCAGGCCTGCGCGTGATTCCCGACTTGGGCAATAATCTCACCGCTTGTCTGACGGAGTGCCAGCGACAGGATGTCATGGTTGCGCTTAGCCAACATCTCCATCGCAAGCATGATCGTGTCGATCTGATTCCGTTCCGCCAACGCCGAATACTGGACAGCCAACGACTCGGCCAGATCGCGACGATATTCAAAGACTTGGCGATCATGATCGGGGATCAGATCGACAAGCGAACTGCCGGCTAACATCACGCTGAGCGTCACACTCGCCAGGCCGAAACTGATCCACACTAAGGGGGTGACTTTCATACCAGCATTCCGTTCACGTGCCTTTTCGCTTACCGTCGGATTCATTCCGTGGTGTGTGCAGTACCCGATCCAGGCCACGGAACTGCTTCTTCT
>CABVRV010000185.1 GCA_902500755.1 uncultured Nitrospira sp. | reverse complement strand
GTGGCATCTCTCCTTTCGAATGCGGTGAGGGGCACACTCCGATTAATGCTGCTGCTGCGAAAAACCACTGAGCTCACCGGCAGGAGATCTAGAAATGTGAACTAAGTCACACTCTATTTCCATGTTGCGTCCTGCTGGGAGCCTTCTTCCACTTTTCTGCAGAACCGACAGCCATCCAGATTGTTGTATGGCCCGCTTGGGCCTGTCTTTTATTGAATGGTGGACCGATCACCGTCCCCATCTGGCGGCAGCAAGCATCTCACAACCAGTTGGGTAGACCTATCGGGAAAACCCTGAAAATGAGTCAGGCAATCCCTGAGGACATTCGGGAAATGAGTTGAGTATCAATGGACGGAGACAAAAAGAACAGAACTTAGGAGTAGGGCTGGACCAATCCGACGCGGATCGCGAAGCGCACGAGGCCAGGGACATCGTGAATTTCAAGCCGTTCCATGAGTTGGCTTCGGTGTGTTTCAATTGTTTTGACGCTCAAGTTCAGGCGTTGGGCGATGTCCTTCGTCGTCTGTCCTTCAGCGATGAGCTGAAGGATTTCACGCTGGCGCATGCTGAGTCTCGCCAGTGGACCAGATGGCCCGTCAGACTTTTCACGGTAGACCTCGATGGCATACTTCGCCACAGCGGGAGTCAGATAGGTTTCACCCCTCCCTACCGTCCTAATGGCCAACTCGAGTTCAGCCAGTTCTGCGCCCTTCAAAAGATAGCCTGATGCGCCGGCCTGTAAGGCCTGCTGGAAGTATTCTTCGTTGGCATGCATTGATACCAGAATCACCCGGGTAGTCGGCGATTCCTTCACGATCCGCGAGGTCGCGTCGAGCCCATTTAATCCGGGCATCGCGATATCCATCAGCACAAGATCAGGGGCATCAGCTTTCACAGCCTTGATGGCTTCCCACCCATCTCCCACGTCCGAAACGACCTCAACACCCTCAATCTTTTGCACAAGGGCCCGCATGCCGGCTCTGACTAGAGCATGATCTTCCACAATCACAACTCGAAGGTGGCTCATGAGGTCGTCACCTCAGCTGTTCGACTCGCCTGGGGTCGATCGTACTCCGTGAGCGAGAAACAAAGCTGGAGCCTGGTCCCTTGACCTAGTGCCGACACGATCACCAAGTTGCCACCTGCCAACCGCACCCGCTCTTCCATGCCGAGCAACCCGATGCTTTCCCCTCCCTGTGCACGTTGTCGAGCTGACAGCACGTCGAATCCCACCCCGTCGTCTTGAAGAATGAGTGTGACCTCCTCTTCTTGCCGACGCAGCGTCAGATCAATCGTCCTGGCCCGTGCGTACTTCGCGATGTTGGTCAACGCTTCTTGCACAACCCGAAAACAGGCAACCTCGATGGGGGCCGGAAGTCGCCCGGTCATTTCCTCGACCGAGAGCGAAAGGGTCCATGCGTTACGCGTCGCCTGCCGGTTCGCATACCATCGAAGCGCCGGCACCAAGCCCAAATCATCCAGGAGAGATGGTCGTAGGTCCAGTGCTAACGTCCGCACTTGAGTCAGAAGATGGTCCACCAGTTCTAGGCTATCCGTGAGGGAATCGAAACGGGTCTCCCTCGCCTCACCATGCTGGATTTCTTGTAGGTCGATCTTTAATGCGGTCAAGAGCTGCCCGACCTCGTCATGCAGGTCACGTGCTAGCCGGCTTCGCTCTTCCTCCTGCACTTGCATCAAACGACCGGAAAGCTCGCGCAGGGAGTTGTTGGCCCGACGCAATTCGCCAGTTCGCTCTTGAACCTTTATTTCCAGTGCTTCATGCGCCTGGTGCAGGAGCGTCTCTGCTCGCTTCCGCTCGCTGATATCACGGATGACTTTCGAGACTCCCACAAACTGCCCAAGTGCATCCTTGAGCGGCGACAAAGTGACGGATACATCGATGCATCGAGCGTCCTTGGTCAACCGCACCGCATCATAGGTATGAATGTCATGCGCACCTCGCACCGTGGCCAGCAGCCAGGCTTTGTCCCGATGGAGATGAGGTGGAATAATCATCAGGATCGAACGACCGATCATCTCGTTGGCGGTATACCCGAAGATACGTTCCGCACCGGCGTTCCACGTGGTCACAAATCCATCGGGTGTCACGCTCAAAATGGCATCGCTGCTGCTCTCCACGATCGCACCCAGTCGCCGGGTGGCATCGTCGAGTTTCGCCCTTCTCGCTCGCGCCACAAGCCACGCCGTCACCCACAGGAGAGCGATACCCACAATCCGATTGAAGATAGCCAGATCTTGCGGAATGCCAGGATGAGACAGTGTGTGTCCCATCGGCACAAGAACGGTCCCGATGGCCGCAACCATGTATGGAGCAATCGGCCACTCGATCCAAAGGGCCAAGAACACGCCGAAGACGTCCCCAACGACCCAGACCGCATACCCCCACGGCATGAACACGTCGATAAGGAATGTTCCTGCCAGGATCAGCGGGATCAGTGCTCGGGCATAGATACTGTTCATTGCCCTCCGCGATCATGAAGAAACAGGACCGCTTGTCCTCCGATAACAACGTTCCCCAGAAAGCGTTGGAAGTCTCCGTGTTCCCTGGTCCCGCATGATACCTCAGTACTGCGGCTAGGATCGAGAGGGAACAGGATGAAAGGAGTACGAAAACCCTAGTTATCTAACTTTGCCGTTTGACGATCGACAGCCCACACACCAGCCAGGATGAGACAAATCCCAATCATTTCAATCGATCCGACAGGTTCGCTCAAGATGAACGCGGACAGGCCAATGGCCGCCACAGGTGTCAGATTGCCCAAGACCGAGGCTCGTGAGGGGCCGATACCCTTGACGCCGAACAACCACGCCTGTTGAGCAACCGCCGTGGCAAAGACAACCAGATAGCCCAGCGCGAGCCAATCGGATGTCGTCACCGAGCTCATCCCGGCATCCATCATTTTTTGATCGGTCCACAGCAGCGGAATTTGAAGGACGGTCGCCACGGCCAACGTCGTCCAATTCACCGTCAGCGCCGAAACCCTTTCCATGATATTGCGACTGCCGATACTATAGAGCGCCCAACTCACAACTCCGAGAAAAACCAACGCGCTCCCCAACAACGGTTGCTCGCCGGCCGCTCGAAACCCCGCCACAGAGACCAGCCCAACACCCGCAAACGACAATAATGCACCTGCCCATACTGCGCGTAGAGGTACGTCTCGAATCAGAAGGGCTGAGAGAAGAGACGTAACCACAGGGCTTGATCCGATGATCACGCCACCGACCGCGCCACTGACATAGTTGAGGCCCATCAGAATGAGCAGGTGGTTCCCCAC
>CABVRV010000184.1 GCA_902500755.1 uncultured Nitrospira sp. | reverse complement strand
CAAGCGACGGTCGGTGTGATCGGGGGAAGCGGGCTCTATGATATTGAAGGGCTCACAGCAACCCGATCAATTCGGGTGCGAACGCCCTTCGGATCTCCCTCCGATGCGATTACGGTCGGCACGCTCAAGGGTATTCGAGTGGCCTTCCTCTCAAGGCATGGGCGAGGGCATCTGTTGAATCCGGGCGAGATCAACTATCGTGCGAACATCTTCGCGCTCAAGTCGCTCGGTGTCTCGCACGTCATCTCAATCAGTGCCGTCGGCAGCATGAAGGAATCGATTCACCCAGGCGATGTGGTGGTGCCCGACCAGTTCATCGACCTCACGAAGCGCCGCGCATCGACATTTTTTGAGGACGGGATCGTGGCGCACGTTGCCTTTGGTGAGCCGGTGTGTGCTGAGCTGGGGGAGGCGCTGTTCGCGTCCGCAGAGCAAGCCGGGGCCACGGTGCATCGTAAGGGCACCTATCTCTGCATGGAGGGTCCGCAGTTTTCGACGAAAGCGGAATCACGGCTCTATCGGCAATGGGGTGTCGATGTGATCGGGATGACCAATATGCCCGAGGCCAAGCTGGCTCGAGAAGCGGAGCTGTGTTACGCGACCGTGGCGTTGGTCACCGACTATGACTGTTGGCACGAAACGGAAGAGGCCGTGACGGTCGAAGCGGTATTGTCCACGCTCCATCGGAATGTTGCCTTAGCAAAACAGATACTTGGTGCGGTGATGCCGTCCTTTGCCCACCCGATAGAGTGCGCCTGCCATCGAGCGTTGGATCATGCCATCCTCACGGCGCCGAAACGAATCCCCGTACCGACTCGGAAGAAGCTCGCCGTGCTCATTGACCGTGCGCTGAGCCCACAGAAAGGAGTCCGTTAGTCATGGGAAAATTGCTCGTGGTTGGATCGGTTGCGCTTGATACAGTCAAGACTCCCTTCGGCGAAGGAACTGAAATTCTAGGAGGGTCGGCTACGTATTTCTCAACAGCCGCCAGTTTTTTTACGTCGGTGGCTCTCATCGCGGTGGTGGGAGAAGATTTTCCTCAACAGCATGTCGCATTCCTCAAGAGTCGGGGGATCGATCTCACGGGGTTGGAGCGGCGACCCGGAGCAACCTTTCGGTGGAAAGGAGAATACACGCACCAGCTGAACGAGGCACATACCTTGGATACGCAGCTCAATGTGTTTGAGACGTTTCGCCCTCAGATCCCCGAAGCCTATCGGGAGCCGGACGTGTTGTTCCTCGGGAACATCCATCCGGAGTTGCAACTCGATGTGCTGCAGAAAGTTCAACGCCCCGCCCTCGTGGCGTGCGACACGATGAATTTCTGGATCAATGGTCAGCGCGACGCGCTGTGGAAGGTGTTGGAGAAGGTCGATGTCCTCATCATCAACGACGGCGAAGCTCGAGCGCTGGGCCAAGATTCCAACTTGGTGAAAGTCGCGAAGCTCGTGCTCTCACGCGGTCCCAAACATCTGATCGTGAAGCGCGGAGAGTACGGTGTCCTCATGTTCAACGACAATCAGGTGTTCGGCGCTCCGGCGTTTCCGCTTGAAGATGTCCGGGATCCAACCGGAGCGGGCGATACCTTCGCGGGAGGATTCTTGGGATACTTGGCGGCCACGGGAAATCGCTCATCTGAGGCGATGAAGCAGGCGATCATCTTTGGAAGCGTCATGGCGTCGTTTACAGTAGAAGCCTTTAGTCTTGACCGATTGCGAATCCTGGATTACAAAGAGATTCAGGCTCGGTTCTCAGAGTTCAAGCGGTTGACGCATTTCGAGGATATTCGATGACCAGCGCGAACGGATGGTGTGATCGGGTGCAGCAGTCTTTTTTCCCGGTCTGTGTAGGACTCATGACTATTCTGGTCGGATGTGCAAGCGACAAAGAAGCCTTGCGGAAGTCGCAGGGGTTTTATCAAGAAGGCGTGGCGAGTCTCCCGGGAGATCGTCAGAAAGCCTTCGTGTCGTTCCATAAGTCCGTTCAGTTGAATCCGACCAACAAAGAGGCACGGTACGCCTTAGGACATGTGTATGCCCTTCAAGGCAAGCTGCCGCTCGCCGAAGAGCAATTTCGCGAGGCGATTAAGATTGATGACTCCTATTCTGAGGCACATACCTATCTCGGGCAGGTCCTTGCGAATCAGGATCGATGGGATGACGCCATTGCGTCCTATAAGCTAGCACTCTCGAATCCGCTCTATCCAACGCCCGACTTGGCTCGCTTCCATCTCGGTCGCGCGCTTGCGCATCAGGGCGACCTTCAGGGGTCGATGGAGGCCTTTGAGGATGCGGTCTCGGCCAGCCCTCCGAGCGTCCCGCCGGCTCTGACTCATCTTGAGCTCGGGCGGGTGTATTATAAGTTGGGCTACGCAACGCAAGCCCGTGAAGTGCTGAAGAAAGTCACGACGATGGACAAAGGTGGGGACCTGGCGGCGGCAGCATCGGAACTCTTGACTCGATTGAAGTAGGAGATCTATGGAGTCGGTTGGCGAATTCTTCAGGCAAGTTCGAGAGACCAAAGGGTTGACCATCGATGAGGTGGCGTCCAAAACCCGCATTCGTACGGATTTCGTCAAGGCGCTGGAGGACGGGAATTTTGCCAAGTTGCCCGACCAGGTGTTCGCTCGGGGGTTTGTGCGCTCCTATGCTCGATCGCTAGGGCTGGATGAAGAGGATGCGATTCATCGCTTTATCCAATCCGCCGGATCTTTCTATGAGAAGCAGGACGAACGAGAACGGCTGAAGATTCGGCAGGTCGAAGAAGATCGGAAGCGCCAGGCCAATCGGAAGGCGGTGGCCATCGCGATCGGTATCGCTGTCCTGACGTTGATCTTTCTCTTAAGCCGAGAGCAATCGGCTGTCTTTCGGAATGGGCCGCCCGAACAAGCTTCGGCGACGAAACGGACGGCTCAAGCGGTCAAGGATCTTCCGGAATCGAATGCCCGCGAGACGGAACATTCAGCGGAGCTTCCCAAGCCAAACGAGGCATCTGCCGGTGTGCCGAAACCGACGACTGAAGCGCCGCCAAAGCACGAACCAACCCTCTCTGCTGCGCCGGTTTCTAAACTTGAGCCACACGTGGTGTCCACGGTATCGACCGTGTCTCCCGGCAGTGATGGCCCATTGGCGGGGCTCTCATTGAACGCGGCAGGGGATCAGGGTGATGGGCAGCTTGTGCTGGATCTCGAAGCCACGGAGTTGAGCTGGGTCGTCGTCCAGATCGATAATGGAAGCCCTCAGGAATCATTGCTCCGACCTGGCGAAAGGTCCCATTGGACGGGGCAGGATCAATTCATCCTGACCCTCGGGAACGCCGGCGGGGTCAAAGCTGAATT
>CABVRV010000183.1 GCA_902500755.1 uncultured Nitrospira sp. | reverse complement strand
CACGTGCTTGCGAGAAAAGGACAAAGCGTTCCGCTGCCGGATCTTCTGATCGCGGCCACGGCGCTTCTCCAGGGCCTTACACTCTGGACTGTAGATAGCGATTTTAAACGAATCGCCGCAGTGGCACCACTGCATCTCGACATATTCGGAACAGAGTAGCTTGTGATGCGCTCTCGATTATGGCATCCCGATGAGGACTCCGACCAGCAGGTTGACGTAACAACCCGAGGGAGCCGGTTCGAGCCAGAGTAATCAACGGACTTGTATCGAGGACGAGAATCACGAGGATGGAGTGGGCGGTGGAGCTGCTAACGCCAGCAGATCTTCACAAAGGGTCTCCGCAGAATAGTCACACCATGGAATCTGATACTGAGCTAAGAAGGCCGGGAAATCAGCTAACGAGATCTGGAGAAACCCTGCCGCGCGAGCCCGAGAAACTTTCCCACGGCGGACTAGGTCCAAGATGAGGGCTATTTTCGCTTCCTGGCGCGCCTCGTCTTCTGTCCCGAATATTTCTAAGAACTCAGGTGGAATATCGATGGGGAGTGACTGTCCCATGACAAAGAGCCTAGCCGACGCTCTACCGAAAACCAAGTTTGCTACCTCGAATCAGGCTAGGTTTCCCTTGCCTACTTGGGTATAATCCATCCGCTTACCCTGTTCATTTTGTAGGAGATTTCTATGTCCGAAAAAGAGGATAAGAAGCGAGCGCTCGACTTAGCCCTTTCCCAAATTGAGAAGCAATACGGGAAAGGCGCGATCATGAAGCTGGGGGCGGAAGAGAAAGTCGACGTGCCGGCGATTTCGACCGGCTCGCTGACGCTCGACATTGCGCTTGGAGTCGGAGGACTGCCACGTGGACGGGTCATTGAGATCTTTGGCCCGGAGGCGTCCGGCAAGACGACGATGACGTTGCACTGTATTGCCGAAGTGCAGAAGACCGGGGGGGTGGCTGCATTTATCGACGCCGAACATGCGCTTGATCTCACCTATGCCAAGAAACTCGGTGTGCAGGCGGACGACCTTTTGGTATCGCAACCAGACACGGGTGAACAGGCCCTGGAAATTGCCGAGACCTTAGTCCGAAGCGGCGCGATCGATTTGATTGTCGTCGATTCCGTGGCGGCCTTGACTCCACGCGCCGAAATCGAAGGTGAGATGGGCGATGCCCATATGGGGTTGCAAGCGCGGCTCATGTCGCAGGCGCTCAGAAAGCTGACGGCGGCCATTTCAAAATCGCTGACTACGGTGATCTTTATCAATCAAATTCGCATGAAGCTCGGGGTGATGTTTGGAAACCCTGAAACGACGACCGGCGGCAACGCACTGAAGTTCTACTCGTCCGTCCGGCTGGACATTCGCCGCATCGAATCGATTAAAGAAGGGCAGGATGTGATGGGCAGCCGGGTTCGTGTCAAAGTGGTCAAAAACAAGATGGCGCCGCCGTTCCGCCAGGCAGAGTTCGACATCATGTTTGCGGAAGGCATTTCCAAGACCGGCGAATTGGTGGATCTGGGTGTCGACAAAAAGATCATCGAGAAATCCGGAGCCTGGTATTCCTACAAGGGCGAGCGAATCGGGCAGGGGCGCGATGCCGCTCGAGAATTCCTCAAGAATAATGCCTCCGCGGCACGTGAAGTCGAAATGAAACTTCGGGAGGCCGCCGGTGTTCCGGCTCGCGCCGAGAAAAAGGCCGAGGCCAAGGAAGACAAGCCTGTTGCACGAAGCGAGGAAAAACGGGCGCATCGGTAGCCGGCGGAGCGTGAACACTCGCGCACAGGCAACACCGTTGAGTCCCGATGCTGTCATACAACTCGCGGTTCGCTTTGTCGCGCGCAGAGATCGGACGATCGCGCAAGTCGAACAGTTTCTCACCTCACGCGGAATCTCCTCTCTCCAGGCCAAGCACGCGATTCGCCGATTATCGGATCTCCGGTATCTCGATGATGTCGTCTATGCCCAGCGATGGGTGGAGAGGCGGTTGGCCGCTCGACCGATGGGGCAAGAACGGTTGAGGGCAGAATTACAGGCCAAGGGGGTTGCCGATCGTCTGGCCGCCGAGGTCGTCGCCGATGCCTTCCGAGTAGTGAATGAAGAAACATTGGCTCATCGGGTTCTGAACGCCGCACAACGGCGCGGCCGCCGGTTGACGTCGACTCACATAGGACGCCTACTCCATCAACGGGGTTTCGCTGAAGAGACGATCGATCATATAATGATGAAGTTGAGAATGAATGAGGAATGTGTCCATGAAGAATAGCGCAACCGAGCTACGGCAGGCGTTTATCCGCTATTTTGAGAAACAGGGGCACCAGGCAGTTCCCAGCTCCGCTCTCATCCCACAGGCCGATCCAACCCTGCTGTTCACTAATGCCGGGATGAATCAGTTCAAGCGGGTGTTTCTCGGTGAGGAAACGTGCGCGTACAAGCGTGCGGTGACCGTTCAGAAATGTTTGCGGGCCGGTGGCAAGCACAACGATCTTGAAAACGTCGGCTACACCAGACGGCACCACACGTTTTTTGAAATGCTCGGAAACTTCTCGTTCGGCGATTATTTCAAGGAAGAGGCGATCCGATTCGGGTGGGAGTTCTTGACCGACACCGTCGGTTTGGCGAAAGACCGCCTTTGGGTGACGATCTTCCGAGAAGACGAAGAGGCGGACCGCCTCTGGAAGAAGATCGGCGTGTCAGCTTCCCGCATCGTGCGGAGTGACGAGAAAGACAATTTTTGGCAGATGGCGGACACAGGGCCCTGTGGTCCTTGTTCCGAGATTCATTTCGATCAAGGGGAGGCGGTTCCAGGCGATGATCGCCCAAACGGAGACGGCGATCGTGTGATCGAAATCTGGAACCTCGTCTTCATGCAGTACAATCGGGATGCCGCCGGCACACTGCATCCGTTGCCCAAACCGAGTATCGATACAGGGATGGGGCTTGAACGACTGACGGCAGTCGCACAAGGCGTCTTGAGCAATTATGACAGCGATCTATTTAGGCCTCTCTTGACGGCCATCGCGCGGCGCGCTGGTGCCCAGTACGGTGACGCTGAGCAGGCGGATCGGTCCATGCGGGTCATTGCCGACCACCTGCGTGCCATGACCTTCTTGATGACGGATGGCGTCTTGCCATCCAATGAAGGGCGAGGCTATGTGCTCCGTCGGATCTTGCGCCGTGCCGCACGTCATGGACGACTGCTCGGAATTGTCGAGCCGTTCCTGTATGAACTGACGACATCCGTGGTTGAGCAGATGGGAGACGTCTATTCTGAAGTCACCCGTGCGGCAAGCACCATTGTTGAGGCCACCAAAGGTGAAGAAGAACGGTTTATCGCGACGCTCGATCAAGGCCTGCCGATTCTCAACGACATGATC
>CABVRV010000182.1 GCA_902500755.1 uncultured Nitrospira sp. | reverse complement strand
CGGCGCATCCTCGTGATGTTGCCGTTGGGGTTTGTGTCAGGCCTTCCGCTCGCGCTCACGTCCGGGACTCTCCAGGCCTGGCTGACGGTCGAGGGGGTGGATCTCAAGACGATCGGCATTTTCACGCTGGTCGGACTTCCTTACACACTCAAGTTCTTCTGGGCGCCTGTCATGGATCGCGTGGTGCCGCCTTGGCTGGGGAGGCGTCGTGGATGGATGGTCCTGACACAACTGTGTGTGGCTGCCAGCCTCGTGCTCATGGCCATGACCGATCCAAAGATTCACCCTGGGTGGCTTGCGGCCTATGCCGTGCTCGTCGCATTTCTCGCTGCGTCGCTGGACATTGTCTTTGACGCCTATCGAACAGACACGCTCCAGCCTCATGAACGTGGGTTGGGCGCAGCCGTATGGGTGAACGGCTATCGAATCGCGCTCTTGGCCTCCGGGGCCGGTGCACTGGCGCTCGCCGATTATGTGGGATGGCAGATGACCTATCTGGTGATGGCGGCCGTTATGATTGCCGGGGTGGTGATCACCTTGGTCAGCCCCGATCCGACGGTCGTCGTCGATGCTCCAAAGAATCTCAAGGAAGCAGTCGGGGCACCGTTGGCGGAATTCTTTTCCAGGCCCACGGCGCTGGGGTTCTTGGCCGTGATCATTCTCTACAAGCTTGGCGATGCCTTTGCGTCGGCGCTCCAAACTGCCTTTCTGATCGGAGGGCTGGGCTTTTCAGCAACGGAGGTCGGTGCGGTGAAGGGACTCGGGATTTTTGCCACGTTGATAGGAGCCTTTATCGGCGGGCTGCTGATGACCAAGTCCGGACTCCTCCGCTCCCTCTTGATCTTTGGCGTCTTACAAGCTGTTTCAAATCTGGGATTCGTCGTACTGTCGGTGATGGGCAAGAGTTCGGGCATGCTGACAGCGGCGGTTGTGATCGAGAATGTGACGGGAGGCATGGGCACGGCGGCGTTCGTGGCGTTGGTCATGTCGCTCTGCAATCCTCGCTATACCGCGACGCAGTTTGCGCTGCTGTCTTCACTGGAGGCGTTGGGACGGGTATTTGCCGGTCGTCCATCAGCGGATGTCGTGGCCTTTGTCGGGTGGACACAGTTCTTTGTCTTGACCGTGGTCGTCGCTCTACCTGGTCTCTGGGCAGTCTGGCGGATCCGCCGTTTCATCGAGCCTGAGCAGAAGCCTGTCGCACACACCTCCGTCGTGGAGCCGGCGATTTCGCCGATTTCAGACCGACTATGAGGACAATCTCCGTTGTAGGAAGAGGACGAAGATCATCAGGGTGGGAAGCGGAGCGAGTATGAACGGGACTAGCCAGAGCCAGACGTTCTTGCCGCGGACGCGCGCTTGGTCGATCATCCAGACGAAGAGCCAGACCAAAAGACCGATGTAATTGAGTGTGATCCATTGAATCGTATGAATCTTGAGGCCGCTCGTGCTGTCTGGCGAGCCTTGAAGAAGGAAAATGCCCAGCAGTAAGACAAACGCGCCAAGTAGAACCGCGATGAGTTTCTTGCTCCAGACGAACATATCCGCCTCCTGGCTCAAAGAATGTGGGTGCGAAGCCGGGGTAAGCTAATTCTCCGACCGTCGTTTGTCAAATCACGGTCTGATTTCGTCATGATCTGATTCACGTTGAAGATAGTAATCCTTGGTAGTCCATTATGAGTCTCTTTCGCTTAAGCATAGTCGTTGGTATCCTGATTGTAGCGGTCGGCCTGGCGTTATCGAATCCGACGATGGACGACTATATACGCTTCGTTGAACAGGAACTGAGCAACGCGATGGACCGAATGGATCCGGCTACATCGACCCGAGAACAGCAATTTATTCGCCAGGTGTTTCGGTCGCAAAGTAAGAAGCTTCTTGAATCATTTGTCCGGCCGAATACGGCGCGACGCAACTGGGGCATCTTGAGCTACTTTGAAACGCATGTGGCCGATACCACCGTCGTCGTCCTCGGTCTTGGAGGGCGATTCATTCCCCTTCAGGGCGTTGAAGAAGCGACGGTAAAAATCGGCCGGATGGCCTTTTGACAAGAAAAATGGCCAGGGTCATCTGATGGGGCATCTTCCATCGACGTATTTTTGTGGATAACCTCGTTGAGAAGTGCCCAAAATAGGCTGTGAGATTCGCATTTCGACTATTCACAGTCTGTCCTCATATTTCCCAAAATGCCACAACATTTGGTGTTGACAAAAAATCATGCTAGCTATATGTAGTCAATACCTGATGATAAACACACTTCACGCGCTCTTAATGACAACTGGCCAAAGCATAAATCCCAAACCTTTTCCTCTCTTAGGAGGGCTGCCGTGAAAATTGATCGGAGATTTACCCGTCGCGGAATGAGCCCGTACGAGGGGCTGGCGTTCGTCAAACGGTCGTCCGAGATTCGTAACCCCGATGGGTCCACCGTATTCAAGCTCGAGAACATCGATGTTCCAGAGACATGGACTCAGTTGGCCGTCGATATCTTGGCGCAAAAATACTTCAGGAAGGCGGGAATTCCGCAGCACGATCAGAACGGTCAGCCGCTTGTAGGCTCGGACGGCAAGCCGGTGCTCGGTGGTGAACGAGATGCTCGTCAAGTCTTTGAGCGCATGGCCGGATGCTGGACCCATTGGGGCAAGTCCCATGCGTATTTTAAGACAGCGGAAGACGCCGAGTCCTTTCACGATGAGATGTGCTACATGCTGGCGCATCAAATGGCTGCGCCAAATTCTCCCCAATGGTTCAACACCGGCTTGCACTATGCCTATGGACTGTCGGGGCCGGCACAGGGGCATTATTACGTCGATCCCAAAACGCGTGAGGTGGTGAAAGCCACCAATGCGTTCGAACATCCTCAGCCGCATGCCTGTTTCATTCAATCGATCGAGGATGATCTCGTGAACGAGAACGGAATCATGGATCTCTGGGTTCGGGAGGCTCGGCTGTTCAAGTATGGCTCCGGAACCGGGACGAACTTCTCGAAATTGCGGGGCGATGGCGAAGGACTTTCCGGTGGCGGAAGGTCTTCAGGCCTTATGTCCTTTCTCAAGATCGGGGATCGAGCGGCAGGCGCGATCAAGTCAGGGGGGACCACGCGTCGTGCCGCCAAGATGGTCTGTTTAGACCTCGATCATCCGGATATCGAGGAATTCATCGATTGGAAGGTCGTCGAGGAACAAAAAGTCGCGGCGATGGTGACAGGCTCGAAGATGTGCGCTCAACGCCTCAACGCCGTATTGAAGGCCTGTCATACGGTCGACGGCGAAGGGGCTCTCGGACTGGATCTCGATCACAAGACGAATCCGGTCCTGCGCGAAGCGCTGACGTCGGCCCGTCGCGATATGGTGCCTGAGGCGTATATCCAGCGGATGTTCTCCTATGCGCAGCAGGGGTTCACGCATTTCGTGTTTCATGAGTACGA
>CABVRV010000181.1 GCA_902500755.1 uncultured Nitrospira sp. | reverse complement strand
GCCACGCAATTTGTCGGCTACGACCGGTTGGAGAGCGACAGCGTTCTACGCGCGATTCTTAAAATGGACCAGCTGGTAAAGGAGGCGTCCGAAGGAGACGAGGTCGAGGTCGTACTGGACGCGACGCCGTTCTATGCCGAAGGAGGCGGACAGGTCGGAGACCGAGGGACATTAGTGGGCCCAGACGGGATGGTTGAGATCACGGATACGACGAGGCCGGCACCGACGCTTATCGTTCATAAGGGCACTGTGCGCAAGGGGAGTATCCACGAAGGCGAACAACTGCGGATGGCGGTCAACGAGTCGATTCGCCAGGATGCCGCACGTAATCACACGGCGACGCATCTGGTCCATGCGGCTTTGCGCGATCTGCTCGGTCCACATGTCAAACAATATGGCTCTCTGGTCGGACCCAACCGGCTTCGCTTCGACTTCGCCCATTTTCGGCCGCTGTCGTCCCGCGATATCGACGACATCGAATCAACGGTGAACGAAGAAATTCGGAAGAACGAGGTGGTGAGTGCCCAAGTGATGAGCATTCAAGATGCGGTGGCGAAGGGTGCCCTGGCATTCTTCGGCGATAAGTACGGGGAACAAGTGCGAGTGGTCAGCGTCGAGTCGTTCAGCAAGGAACTCTGTGGCGGCACCCACGTCAGACAGACAGGGGATATCGGACTGTTCCGTATCGTATCAGAAGCAGGCGTGGCCGCCGGCGTTCGTCGGATCGAGGCTCAAACCGGCAGCGGCGCCTATGCGCTGATGAAGAAGCTCGAAGCCGACGTCCGCGAGCTGTCTGACCTGTTGAAGGTGGGGCAATCTGAATTAGCGGTCAAGACTCGCAAACTGATGACCCAACTGAAGGACAAGGAACGGGAGCTGGAAGAGCTAAAACTCAAGATGGCCGGTGGTTCCGAAGCCGCTTCGACCGCCAGGACCGTTGCCGGGGTGTCGGTGCATGTGCAGCGGACGGACGGGCTCGACGTCAACGGCATGCGGGCGCTGGCGGATCAATTGCGGGATAAGTTGAAAAGCGGTGTGATCGCACTGGGTGCAGCCTCCGGAGACGAGAAGGTTTCGTTGTTGGTCGTGGTGACGAAAGATTTGACCGGCAGACTCAAAGCGGGCGAGCTGATCAAAACGATGGCGGCAGAAGTGGGAGGGAGCGGTGGAGGCCGACCCGAAATGGCACAAGCCGGCGGTAAGGACCCGGCCAAACTCGATGCGGCGTTGGAAAAAGTCTTTGGTCTGGTCGAAAGCGCCCTGCAGCGGTAAAATCATGCCTAGTCGTATTCTCGCGCTTGATTACGGTACTAAACGAATCGGCGTCGCTCTCAGCGACGAGTTAAAATGGACGGCGCAACCGCTTGAAACCTTCGAGCGGCGGGCACTGGATTGGGATGTCGCGCACATTGCTGCGCTCATCACGTCCCACGATGTGGAGCGAGTGGTCTTAGGCTTCCCACTCCAGCTGGATGGCCGCCAAGGGCCGGCCGTTCTTGCTATGCGAGTGTTTGCGGAGAAACTGAAAGCGGGAATCTCCGTGCCGATCGTCCTGTGGGACGAACGGATGACGACGAAAGCAGCGGAAGATCTTCTGATCGCCGCGGACGTCAGCCGGAAAAAACGCAAAGGTGCGGTCGATCGCGTCGCGGCGGCAATACTCTTGCAGAGTTATCTTGAGGCGCAGGCCTCTTCGTCAGCGGTGAATGCAGCGACAAGCGCTGGTGATGCGATAGAGCAGGTTTGGGCGATAGAAGTTCCAAGCGATCAATCCTATGACGCTACGCGTAATCCTTATCGGAATCATCGCCGTCGTCGCGATCGCCGGAACGGTCGTCTACCAGACGATCCGATGGGCTGAAGCTCCGGTCCTCTCTGAGTCAGATCACCCTGTCAATAGAATCGTGGTGATTCCGGAAGGGGCGACATTTCTACAAGCTGCGGCCCTGCTTGAACGTGAACAGCTGATCAGAAGCCGGTCGATGTTTCTGATGCTCGGAAAGTCCCAAGAAGCCGACCGCAAAATTCAGCCCGGAGAGTATGAGTTCAATGGCGCAATGCTTCCGGCAGAGATTCTTTCAAAACTGTTGACCGGACGAGTTCTGCTCTATGCGGTGACGATTCCCGAAGGCTATACGATGAATCAGATCGCCGATGTACTCGATGGACAACACATAACGAGCCGTACTGAATTTCTCCGAATGGCATCGGATAGGGCATTCATCAAGACGCTCGGCATTTCTGCGGAAACCTTGGAAGGGTACTTGTTTCCCGATACCTATCGCTTTGCCAAGGCCACGCCTGCCAAGGAAGTCATTCGAACGATGGTGGATCAGCTTGGCCGTGTGGTGACTGAGGAATGGCAGGTGCGAGCGAAAGAAATGAATTTGACGTTCCACCAGGTTCTCACGTTGGCCTCGGTGATTGAAAAAGAAACCGGTGTGGGAGGCGAACGGTCGCACATTGCTTCCGTCTTCCACAATCGATTGAAGAAGCGCATTCCCCTGCAAAGCGATCCGACTGTCATCTACGGGTTGCCGAATTTCGACGGAAACCTCCATAAAAAAGACCTTTCCCATCCCAGTCCCTACAACACCTATCGCTGGGCGGGTTTGCCGCCTGGCCCTATTGCAAGTCCGGGGGCTGATTCGATCCGTGCCGCGCTGTATCCAGCGACGTCCAAATATCTCTATTTCGTATCGAGGAACGATGGCACGCATCACTTTTCAGCCACTCTGGTGGAGCATAATAGAGCCGTTGAAAAGTATCAGAAGCGACCGTTTCGAAGAGGGCCGCATTCGCAAATCTCCGTTGTTCCTGGCGATGGCAATCTGGCTTATTGGACAGGAGTTTCGTAGAGGATGTCTGCATGGAACCTGCCCGCTCTCATCGATCACACGGTTCTGAGACCGGATGCCACCAGAGCTGATGTGCTCCGGCTGTGCCGAGAGGCGAGAGACTGCGGCTTCACTGTCATTTTTGTTCCCCCATGCCATGTCGATGAGGCAGTCGAAGCAGTGGCGGGGACCGCAATTCGAGTCGGCATTCCTATTGGGTTTCCCTTGGGCGGACACACCACAAAAATCAAGGTCGCAGAAGCGGTTGAAGCGGTGGCTCGTGGCGCGCACGTGTTGGACATGGTTCTGAACGTCAGTCGCCTGAAATCAGGCGCTCATGACTCTGTGCGAACAGACATTGCCGAAGTGGTGCGCACGACGCCGGGTGTTGAACACAAAGTGATCCTTGAGACCTGTTATTTGACACAGGAGGAAAAACGAACCGCCTGTCACCTGGTGGTCGAAGCAGGGGCGGATTACGTGAAGACTTCGACAGGCTTCGGTCCAGCGGGTGCGACAGTCGAAGATGTGCGTGTACTGAAAGAAACCGTCGCAGGGCGAGCAAAAGTCAAAGCCTCGGGCGGTATTCGTGATTGGAAGACAACCTT
>CABVRV010000180.1 GCA_902500755.1 uncultured Nitrospira sp. | reverse complement strand
CCCCCGGTCCTTGTACGACACGAGGCCCGGTCGTCGGCAGCTTCTTCAAATGCACACGAGAACTCTTATACGAACAGTGCTCCGACCACATCACGGAGAACATGCCGAGTTCTGTCAGATTAGGCTCACGCCCGAGAATATCGATGATTTTTTGGTATTCCTCGCCCGTCAGATTATGCTGAGCGATGAGATCTTTGGTAATGAGCTGCATGCCAGCCTGCATTATGCCCTAGCGGTCACAGCGACAAGGGCTTTCACTGGGCGTTCTGGCCTGCCAAAGCTCAGTTTTAAGATATGCATGCACAGTCGTACGCGTCACACAGCATGATCGGCGAGGCGCTAGTGCGCCTCGCCGAGTCGGTCTATGTGATCAACAAACCCTGATCCTGTTCTACTGTACTTCCACCTTCACAGTTGATTCAGCGGCTAATGTTTCATGATCCTTATCTGCCGCAATGAGCTTGATCTCACGAGTCCCGGGTGGCATTCCCTTGACCATCCCCTGCCACCCCTTTTGATACTCCCCATCCACGAAACAATGGACATGCGTCGCCTTGCTACCCTTTGTCAGTTCATACTTGACGTCAACATCGCCGCCCTTTACGACGGCTCCCTCTGCCGGACTGATTATCCTCACCTGACTGCCGTCATCTGTCGCAGCCCAAACATTGACACTGACACCCAAGGTCAACAGACCAACGACCGCCAACACTGCACCTACACGTCCCATTATGACCCTCCTCAGTATGAAAGAATAATAAGATTGTTCCGCACCAACCGATTCAATACTTTACCGCGACAACTTCGCATCTTCAATCCTCTGAGAACCGATCTCACCAAATCGTCGGAGTCTCGATTCTTCCCGCGACGGCCTACGTGCTTAACGTACTCCAGCAGATCGTTTCCGCTCACCAGACGTGATCATCGACAAGAAAATCGCTCGCCCAGCGTCGTTTCCCATCATCGCTTCTGCGCAGCGCTCCGGGTGTGGCATCAGGCCTAGCACATTGCCTTCGGCATTGCAGATACCCGCAATATTGTCGAGTGAGCCGTTCGGACAAGCCCCCGGCATGACCACCCCATCTGTCGTGCAATAACGAAAGATGATCTGTGCATTGGCTTGAAGCCCGGCTAAGGTCACTGGATCGGTGTAATAGTTCCCATCTGCATGAGCGATCGGGATCTTGAGTACCTGACCAGGCTTGCACGTATTTGTAAACGGCGTCGAGGCGTTCTCCACTTTGACGTAGATCTCGCGGCAGATAAAGTGCAACGACTTGTTTCTCAACATGGCGCCGGGCAACAACCCCGCTTCCAACAAGATCTGAAATCCATTACAGATCCCCAACACCAAGCCTCCATCGGCGGCAAACCGCTTCACCGCCTGCATGACTGGAGAAAACCGTGCGATCGCGCCTGTACGGAGATAGTCTCCATATGAAAACCCGCCCGGCAGGATCACCGCATCCAGCCCGGCCAGTGACGACTCCTTATGCCACACCATACTCACATCTTGTCCAAGCACGTCCCGAAAGACATACTGACAATCGTGATCGCAGTTACTCCCTGGGAAAACAACGACGCCGATATTCATAAGACCATGCCCACCGTGAACCTATGCGGTCAACTCGTACCGATACTCCTCGATGATGGTATTCGCCAGGAGCTTGTCACACATCGACTTGACTGTGACCTCGGCCTTCGCCTTATCTGTCTCCTTGAGATCCAGCTCCATGTACTTGCCGACGCGCACATTCGAGGCATTCTTGAACCCCAATGAATCCAGAGCATGTTCGATCGCTTTGCCTTGTGGGTCAAGAATCCCCTGTTTCAGTGTCACATGAATTTTAGCTTTCACTCTTGACTCCTCTGCTCAGCCGCTTGAGTCTGGCGATCGATATATTTTTTGATCCACAAGATAGCTGCCACGGTCAGCCCTCCCGCAAACATCAGACCAACGAAGGCCCAACGCCAGGGGGATTCGTTCAATCGATACGCCATCACCCCGACGATAGCGGCCCAGACTACCACCGATGCGATCAGGCCATAATTCAGATACGCTCGCAGCATCCGCGCCGTTTCCTCCCTCGTTTCATCCGCAAACCCGCGCTAACACCTCCTGATACGCCTCTTCGATTTTCCCCATATCTTTTCGAAACCGATCCTTATCCATGGACTCGCCGGTCGTTACGTCCCAAACACGGCACGTATCCGGAGAAATTTCATCCGCCAGGATCAGCTTGTTGTGGAAGACGCCAAACTCGAGCTTGAAATCGACGAGCTGCATCTTTCGCTCAGTGAAAAACGGCTTAAGGACCTTGTTCACCGCATGTCCCATCTCACGTAACTCACGCAAGACTCCAGGTGTGGCAACATTCATCAATTGCAAGTGATCGTCATTGACCAACGGATCGCCGAGCGCGTCGTTCTTGTAATAAAACTCGATGATCGCCGGATCAATTCGATTTCCTTCTTTTAGTCCCAGTCGCTTGGCTAAACTTCCAGCGACCACATTGCGCACCACGACTTCGACCGGCACGATCCTCACCTTTTTCGTGAGCATCTCCCGGTCGTTCAAGCGCTCCACAAAGTGCGTACGGATGCCGCTTTGTTCCAAGAGCCGGAAAAGCCGTTCCGACACCTTATTGTTGATCACACCTTTTTCGACGATGGTGCCGCGTTTCTGCGCGTTGAAGGCTGTCGCATCGTCCTTGAAATACTGCACGACCTGGTCAGGATTCTCCGTTGAAAAGATCTTCTTCGCCTTTCCTTCGTATAGAAGCGTACCTATCGCCATGCTGGAACCTCGATAATTCGGCTCACTGCGCCAGTGTCTCGATGATCTCGTCCAATGATTGCACCGTCCCGAGCAGCGTCGGGTTCCCGAATTGACGGGTATACTGAAATTCTCTCACCTTTTCGAGCGACAACACCAGGCTGTGAAAATCCTCTAGGCTGGAGGTTTCGAAGTAGGTGATAAAGTCGATGTCGTCCAATCCACTGGAGTGATACAGCTTTCGCGTGATGGTCTTGAGAAAAGGCAGCGCCACCGCGGTATGCTCCTGCATCAAGGCCACCCGTTTCCCTTGATCCAGCCCCCACCATTCGGCCGATTTCTTGATCGGGATGACGATGACATAAGGCTTCTCACCTGCCTCGCTCGGAGATTTCAAATCTGCCTTGATCTGGTCCGAGAACCCCGGAGCATAACTTGGTTTCCTCGTAAGCCCGTGCATGACCCTGACGCCTTTCAGGTGTTTCCCAAATCGGCTGCTCTGCAGATCGAGGAGAAATTCCTGCGTATTGCGTAATTCCGTCGCATGAATCCTGAACAACACATCCGCCTGATTGGAAAGCCCTCGAAGCAAGTACACGTCGATCGCCACGTGCTCTCGATGCTGCTCCACCACACCCTTCAGTGTGGCCAGCCAAGCGATACGAGCCGACGGCTCTAATCTGCCCCATTCATCGTCGAGCGCAAAGGCGGCAAACGTCCCGTAGA
>CABVRV010000179.1 GCA_902500755.1 uncultured Nitrospira sp. | reverse complement strand
TCATTGCCTGGCTTCTGCTTAGCGTCCCGGCATGGGCTCATAAGCCCAGCGACAGCTATCTCTCACTGTCTGTTCAGAGCGATCACGTTGAGGGGCAGTGGGACATCGCCTTGCGCGACCTCGCCGATGCCATTGGATTAGACAGCGATGGAAACGGCCAGCTCACGTGGGGAGAGGTCCGGAACAAGCATGACGAAATCGGGGCCTATGCCCTGTCTCGTCTTACGCTGTCCACGGACACACAAACCTGTGCCACTCAGGTACTGGAGCAGCTGATCGATCACCATACAGACGGAGCTTACTCAGTCCTGAGGTTCCGCTCTGATTGCGGTCGTGACATCGAACGGCTCATGGTGGACTACGGACTTCTGTTCGATATCGATGCACAACATAAGGGTCTCCTACGTCTGACCCAAGGCGGACAGACCAGCACCGCCATTTTCAGCCGGGAGTCTCCAGCCCAGGAATTCTCCGTCGCCGAGCGGTCACGTTGGGCCGAGAGCGTGCAATTCATTCACGAGGGCACCTGGCACATCTGGCTCGGGTTCGACCATGTCCTATTCCTGCTTGCTCTCTTGCTACCGGCAGTCATGGTCCGAAGAGATGGTCGGTGGCAAGCGGCTGGCGAGTTCTCATTGGTGTGCTGGAACGTCCTTAGCATCGTCACGGCCTTTACTGTCGCCCATTCTCTGACCTTGAGCCTGGCCGCCCTCGATGTCGTTCGCTTACCATCCCGCTTGGTGGAATCGACCATCGCGGCCTCGGTGGTGCTGGCAGGGCTTGGCAATTTGTATCCCACGATGATGCGTCGCCGTTGGATGGTAGCGTTTGGATTTGGGCTGATTCATGGATTTGGGTTTGCAGCGGTACTCACAGATCTTGGTCTACCGCAAGATTCCCTGCTACTGAGTCTGATCAGCTTCAACATCGGCGTAGAGATCGGCCAGCTCGCCATCGTCGCCGCGTTCTTACCCTTGGCTTATCTCATCCGCCATTCCTGGTCCTACCCTAGGCTAGTGCTTACTGGTGGATCGCTAGCGGTGATCGCCATCGCGCTCGTCTGGTTCACCGAACGAGCATTCGACGTTCAGCTATTTTCCCTCTAGAAGGATGCTCCTTTGATTATGTCAGAAGCTGCGAGTATGCAATTCGCCGCCTGTCATCATTCACTTGATCGTTACACAAGGCGAACGCGGTGCTCTTCTGAAAATGCCCTCAACCAATCCATGCCGTCTTTATAGAAGTTGGTAAACGCCTTCGCTAGCCACACCAATGAGACGTTATGGAACTGGGTCCCCGACACCCGTTATTGTTGTCCAAACTAAGCGCAAAAATGTGAGGCTCATCTCTGCCTATGATGCTGAGATCCGAGTTAACAAACGAATGTTTAAAGGCATTAGAAATCTCATTTAATTCGGTGAGCAGAGGGACGTGCTGGATACAGGGCTTTAGATGTTGCTGTTCCGGGAATCGCTTTATTTGCCGTAATAAAGTACCAATGGAGTCTATTGTGATCTCCGTGGGATAGACGCGGTTCGTTGCCAGTGTGACAAACACCATATCAACGCAATCATCTCATCGGCGGTTCTCCTTAACAGATAGATGGCTTGTTCATTGGCATAGGTATGCCGTTGAAGCGCATTGACCGGAGCGATACCCTCTACTCTGGCCTGTTCCCAAAAGGCACGGCTTTCAGTCAGCCTCAGATTGGCCTCATCTATGCGCTCGCAGAGCTTCATCAACTTGAGAGTGAAGTTCCCATACGGGGGGAATCGGGCGGAAGCCAGAATCCAAGTCTGGCGTTATATGGCTCATCAGGACTCTTCCCATTATCGATCCAGACTGTTGTCATTCTTCCTCCTTCCTCCAGATCGAGCATTCGTGTTAACTGTGGGGGAATATAACATTGTGGCTGAACTGTGGCAGAACTATCCCGTCCCATCGGTTTTAATGGGTTCATCCTCTGCCACTGACTCCTCTGTAAGTGATGGAAAACGAAACGATAGGAGTAGATTGAGGTCTATAGTCTCTGGTGCAGTTGAGGCTTCAAATCTCGCGGACTCTGCTCTCCTGATAGATAGCTACTCTCCTTGAATCGGGATGTACATGATATTTTCCTGCCGATTGACGAGTAGGAGAACGAGATCGGAGGAGAGGATTGGCCAGGCGACGATTGTTTAGCCGAGAAGACGCGGATCGAACGAGAACGGGACCGCGCTTTCCCATTGGATCTTCTCGAAGTCTGGGTGGAGCGGATTCAGGAGATAATTCCATTCGTGCGCGATCACGACTGAGGGAACTTTTAACACGGCAGAGGTGGCAGCCTTCGCCCAAGCTGTACCAAGATCCTGGGCTGCCACGGGAATAATCTTATCTTTCCAATTGCGCGGCAAATCAGAAGGATGAATCGTTTGGATCATAACAGATTCTTGGATGGTGGCCCGCACACTCACCAGAGCATCTGGGAGGATGTCGGAATCTACGTGAACGAGAAATTCGAGAACCGCGAGAGATAACGTGCCGGATGTGTAGACAATCGGTGTTCCTGGTCTATTCCACCGCCCTCCATAGCGTCGCGCACCCTCTCCGTCTGGAACAACATGCTTATTGTGCGTGAGCCGCCAGACAAACACTAGCCTATGACGCCGTATTCAATCCGCCCCAGCATCGACTCAACGACTTGGCTACCGAGGTCGGTATCAAGGAGATCTAGTGGAGCCGTCCCATCCAGGATTCGATGAGGCCGAGTAAGCCAAGTTGAAACTTTTGTTTCCGTGCCAAAGACTTCCGTGGCGTACGCCAAAATTCTCGCTACGCGAGCCAACCGATCGGATTCCTGCGCGGAAAGACGTTGTTCCTCCTTGCGCCGAGCCATCGTCCGTGGTGACACGCTGATGATACGCATCATGCGCGCCAGATCGAGATGATATTTTTCTGCAATCGCTTCTAACGATTTATACGGAAGTCCTTTGTGAATTATCGCACGAACGTCATTGGCCGAACGAACGGGCCTCTTTAACACCGTGGTTCCGCCCAATGTTTTAAACAATTGCTCAACCTGTTGCATTGGCACCTCGCCTTCCCATATGGCAAAATAATACCGCCACTTGGCAGTGATGTCAATGCGCCCTTCCCCACCGTGACGGAACCTATCCTGCCGGATGTGGCTCCATCAAAGCTCTTCGCTTGCCCTTTTGGTAGGAATTGCTTGGGGTATCTTGGATTGCACCTGTCCAGATCAGAGCCTTTAACGACCGCGCGTTACGCGAGACCGTCTCTTTCCCTACTCCCCCTGAATCGGGATATACATGATGTTGCCCTGGCGGTTCACCAGCAGGAGGGCGAGATCGGTGGGTTTCAGTGGATCGGCCAGGCGTTGAAAGATTGCAAAGCTGTTCACATATTGCCGGTTGAGTTCCAAGACAACATCCCCCGGCTGCAGACCGGAGGCTTCGGCGAGACTGCCTTCCTCGATATCCGTCACCACGACCCCGTTGTTCACCGGTAAATCCATCTGGCGCGCCAACGG
>CABVRV010000178.1 GCA_902500755.1 uncultured Nitrospira sp. | reverse complement strand
TCTCACCACAGACAAACTGCCAAGCCAATGGTCTAATTTCCGGGGGGAAGGTCATTGGCGCACTCATTGTGTTGTTCGTCGTCTGGGAACTCTCCCCGATAATCGCGAAGACCGCTCTCGATCAAAAATGGCTCCCAATCGGTGGCGTCATCAGTGGATTCTTTGGGGGGTTGTCGGGACATCAAGGCGCCTTTCGCAGCATGTTCCTGATCAAGGCAGGTCTGGAGAAAGAAGCCTTTGTCGCCACAGGAGTCGCGCTTGCCGTTATGGTGGATATCGCTCGAATGGTTATCTACGGTGCAGATATTTCGACCCAAGGCCATGCTGTTGAGTGACCGTTGGTCATTGGCGCCAGCCTTTCCGCCTTTACTGGTGCCTACGTCGGCGCGAAGATGCTCAAGAAGATCACGTTTCGGTCCGTCCAGCTGATTGTTTCGGCTCTGTTGATCGTGGTTGGCGTTGGTCTGATTGTGGGAGCGTTATGACCAAAGCGCAGCCTTGCGGCGGAGGGTAATGCTCATCATCGCCGTTGGCGTGTGCCAGTTGACAGCCACGATGAAGCGCGAGTACGGTTTGCCTAAATGGGCGAAATAAAAAGCTGCGTGTGCGCATTGAGAGCCTCAAGCAGCGAATGACAGATCATCAAATTAAAATCGCTCTCGAGCGTCAACGTGCAACTCCCGATGTGAGTCTCATTCGACATTGGATGGTTGAGATCAAGGCGTGGGAACAGTCAGTCGAACAACTGATGCGGCGACTATGGAAAGGAAAACGCCATGATTAAGAAGCGAGGGCGGACAAAACTTTCTGAGTCTGGGGCGCTGCTTGCTCCATCGAGCACGCTGCTGGACAATCACTTCGAGGAACTTCTTGAGGCGATTGAAGAAATTCGTGGCTTGACCGCCTTATTGAAAGCGCTGCCCGCATCCAGTGATAAACGAGACGAATACGAAGGGCGGCTGTATGCAGCCCTGACCCACCTCGACCACCACGTAAAACCGGCCATCAAGGAATGGGATCGTGTGGTGGATCGGATGACTAACGACTAACCGGGTTTCTTTCCCTACAGCTTCAGCCGCTCGGTGTAGCCGGTCAGCTCGACATAGCCTTGGCCTTTCACAGGCTGGCCTTGTTTGGTCCCCGTCACCGCAACCGCCCCTTCCCAGTAGTTAACTTGGGTGCTGCGCGAGGTGCGCAATTCTTGATCGGCGAGCAATGGTATGACATCCAACACCAGATCGAGCGCCGAAAACCTCAGTTGCCATCGGCTGGGATACGTGGCCTTACTCTCGGGGCTGGTCCACGTTGTAGTGGACTCGATCTGAAAGTCTGTCACCTCCAGGTGCCGAGTGCGTCCGTCCGTCGACACAATCGTGCCGCTTGATGCAAGATCGGATGAGCCGTCTTTGCGACGCATCCGATACAGCATGAGTTCGGTGTTGTCCTCTAACTGGATGCTGAACCAGTCCCATCCGACTTGGTCGGCCCCCAGGTCGGATGATCCGAACTCATGGTCCATCCAGCTTGTGCCGTTCACCTCAAACTGTTCACCGTCGATCGTCAGGCTCCCCGTCGTCTTGAGTCTCGTGAAGGAATAGTAGTGAGAGGCCTGGCTTTTGTCTCCCCCTTTTCGGCTGATGCCGTCCGAACCATGTGCCACCGGAGGCTTGGCCGGTTCCAGGGTGAGGGCGAGCGCATGGGTCTGGTCGCGTGCCGCCAAAGTATGGATGCCGGACGGATCCGTCGAAGCCTCGGCACGCCAATCATCGATCCAGACGCGAAGGCGCGACTCGTCGGCTCCTGCCTTTCCCAACCCTTCACGGCTGAGCTTTTCCGAAAAATGAAATTGTTTCCCGGTCATGTCGGTCACGGCGAAGTGAGCCAGGTAGATGTGCTTGATCGACCACTTCGACGGCAGAGTTTTAATGTCTTCGGGCGGAACGCCTCGACGGAAGAAGGTCAGCTCGAAGCCGAACGATCGGCCGGTTTTTGATTGTAGATGACCTGTGTAGTACCACCACTCGGTTCGATAGCTCGGGTGCGAGCCGTGGTCTTTGGGAAAGTGGTATCGATACCCAGCGGTTGCCGATTGAAAAGTCGGCGAAGAGGGGTCGGCCCCCGCTGCGACGGCGAAACCGAACACGAGTAAGGTCGTGACAGCAACGGCCAGACGGACCCAATGGATCATTCAGTTGGTCTCACGTAGTCACCTCAGCGTTCCAGACTAGAGTCTGATGTCTCGGGCTGTTTATAGCACGCGCATCGGCGCGCGAACAAATCACCCGTCTGTGAGCGGTGTTTCACAGTTCTTGGTGGCTCATCGGTCGAGCCCCTAGCGTTGACAATTTTCACACGCCTCAGCTATCGTGAGTGATGCAGATCGATCGAGAGCGTGGACCATCCCATTCAGGTCCCTCCAAGCATGAGGAGCCCTTCGTCATTCCCAACCGTCTTCCGGTGTTCCCATTACCGAATGTGGTCTTTTTTCCAAAGACCTATTTACCGCTCCATGTGTTTGAACCTCGCTACCGCCGGATGGTGGCCGACTCCACCATGGGCGGTCAATGTATCGCCATGGCCCTCCTGAAAGAAGGATGGGAGTCGGACTATTATGGGAACCCGGCCATCTATCCGGCGCTCTGCATCGGGCGGATCGTCAGTGTTCAACCCTTGCCCGACGGTCGTTCCAACATCTTGCTCCAAGGGCTCGAACGCGGTGAGATCTTGGAAGAGCATTTCGACAGACCATACCGCGAAGCGACCATTCGCGTGACGCCCCTGCGCTCGGACGAGGGACTGACAACCGCGACCAGGCGCGCATTGATCGATGTGCTGGGGCGGTACCTCCAATCACGAGAGGATAACGCGGCCTGGCAGGGGTTTTTCCGTGAAGAAGTCGGCGATGAAGTCCTCGTGAACACACTCTCCACATACTTGGACTGTACACCTCTGGAGAAACAATTTTTGCTGGAAGCCGACGGACTCCGCCAACGTGCCCGTCGGTTGAACGATCTGGTGCAGTTCATGCTGCACGAGCATCGCGGCGCAAAGGACTGGGAATAACGAAATGGATCGGACCGTCGCGATCGACGTGAGTCGTTTGTGCAAAACCTACGACAGTCATAAGGCTGTCGATGAGTTGTCGTTTCAGGTCTATGCGGGGGAGGTTTTCGGTTTATTGGGGCCGAACGGCGCCGGCAAGAGCACCACGCTTCGCACGCTCATCACCCTTTTACATCCGACCTCGGGCACGGCGACCATCATGGGCTATGATTCGGTGCGCGAGGCGGACAAGGTACGAACCGTGATCGGGTATGTGCCGCAAGAGCGGGCGATCGATCGGTTCCTCACCGGGCGTGAACACCTTCAATTGCTGGGCGCCCTCTACCATCTGACGAAAGAAGAGACGACCAAGCGCATCGGCGAGTTGCTCACACTCGTTGAATTAGAGGCCCATGCAGACCGACCTGCGAAGACCTATTCCGGTGGGATGAAGCGCAAGCTCGACATCGCCTGCGGGTTGTTGCCTGATCCAAAAATTTTGTTTCTCGACGAGCCCACATTAGGCCTCGACGTCCAGAGTCGCCTCCGGATTT
>CABVRV010000177.1 GCA_902500755.1 uncultured Nitrospira sp. | reverse complement strand
GGGTCTTGGTCTAACCAGATGTCGCCCTCGGATTGATCACCCCCGGCCGGCGCAAGTGATGCGAAGTTGAAGAGTCGAGAGTCCATTAAGAGGGACGGGGCAACGTTGGCCAGAGCGGCAGCAATGCTGTCGGAACAGCCCGGTGAGTCTCGCTCCCATGCCTGAAGCATGGCCTTCACTTTCTTTCGCTTCAAATCCTCTTGGGATCCACACAAATCGCAGGGGATGATTGGAAAGGCCCGCAACTCCGCATACCGAGCCAGATCGGTCTCTTTGACAAACGCCAGCGGTCGGATGACGATGTGTCGGCCATCCTTTGAGCGCAACTTGGGTGGAATAGCCTTTAGCTTACCGGTGTAAAAAAGATTAAGGAACAACGTTTCGATGATGTCATCGCGGTGATGTCCTAACGCAATCTTCGTCGCGCCAAGCTCCGTGGCAATTCGATAAAGATGGCCCCGCCGTAACCGTGAACATAAGGAGCAGGTCGTCTGTCCCTCGGGAATCAACCGCTTCACGATAGAGTAGGTATCGCGTGCTTCGATATGGAAGGGGATACCGCGGCTGGCTAGATACTCAGGAAGCATCTGTTCCGGAAAGCCCGGTTGTCGCTGGTCGAGATTGACGGCAACGAGGTCGAAATGAATCGGCGCCCGGCGTTGCAAAAGAAGTAGGATATCCAGCAATCCATAACTGTCTTTACCGCCGGACAAGCAGACCATCACCTTGTCCCTGTCTTCGATAAGGCGATAATCTGCAACAGCCTGACCCACCTGCCGGCAAAGGCGTGTTTGCATCTTCTCTGTGTCTTCGTCTAATTTAAGCGGAGATGCTGGCCTGCTGGGGACACTCATGATATTTAGGATTGTAGCTGCTCCATTGTAATCCTGTCGACCAGCTCGTCTGGGGAAACGTGAACGAACGATCCGTGGTGCAATCCATTCTCTTTGTCTGTACCGGCAATGTCTTCCGGAGCATGGCAGCTGAATATGCGCTACGGGCTCATCTTGGGCAACAATCTCTCTACCAAGTCCAGTCGGCGGGCATAGACGCCAAACCGAAAACGATTCACCCGGTCATTTCTAACCGATTGATCCGAAAGGGAATCAACCCTTCCGCGCACATCCCACGCCTCTTGACCAAGGAATTGGTCAAAAAGAATGACCTCATCATCGCAATGGGTTTGGGGCATCGTGAGTTCATCCGAGAGCAGTTCGGTTTGAAAGTTCCGCTCTTCAATGAAGTGTCGCTCGGCCAAGAAACTCCGATCCTGGACCTACATGAAGCCATCCCTGACTGGGAGCGGGATATCGACGAGGCGCGGGCGTATGTGGAGTCAGTCATCGACCACATTTGCGAGGCCATACCGGAACTGATGACGCGACTCCCTCGCATTCCCGGAACCAAGGCGTCATAGAAACGTCCTGTCAGCGCAAGCTGGAACGGTTCATAAACGTTTCGCCCCTCTATCCTTCTCTCTCGATTCCGTTACCCCCCAGCCGCGAGAAGGTCCTTCCACCTGCTATAGTTTCCATAGGCAACTGATCTTATCTGTTTGGGAAACGCCCCCATTATGGAACGCACGGTTGTTGACGTGCTCAAGAATCCGGTCATCGGCCAGGACGAGCCCGCATGGGCAGCTTGGCCCGATGAAGCATTATTAGATCTCCCGATGTGCGACCTGCATCTCGGACTCACAGGAGGATTTCTCGAACAACCCATCGCTGAGTTGAACCGTGAACTGGAACAACGCGGATTACTGTTTCGCCCCCATTTTTGGCTTTCCAACGAGTGGTTCACGCCCGATGGCGTGCCCGGCATCGCCATCCCTTTTTATCTTGCCCACCCCCGACTGGCAAAGCTCGAACTCACCCAAATGTTAGAAGTGGAAGGCGGGACACGAGAGTGGTGTTTACGCATTCTCCGTCACGAGGCCGGTCATGCCATCGAGAACGCGTATAAGCTCCGTCGCCGCAAGACACGCCAGGAGATTTTCGGCAAGTCGTCTCAACGGTACCCGATGTATTACTCCCCACGGCCCTATAGCAGAAGTTTCGTCCGCCACTTGGATTTATGGTACGCGCAGAGTCATCCGGACGAGGACTTCGCCGAAACTTTTGCCGTGTGGTTGACTCCAGATTCGTTATGGGAAGAACGGTATCGAGGCTGGCCCGTCCTTAAGAAGCTCAAGTACGTTGATGGTTTGATGAAGGAACTTCAGGGAGTGTCGCCCTGCGTCACGACATCGGAAGAAGTCGATTCGCTCTCGAGTCTGAGGAAAACCCTGCGCGAACATTATGAGCGCAAACGGAGACATTACGGCATCGACCGACAGTTGCAGTATGACCCGGATTTGAAGCGACTCTTTTCCGCCATGCCGAGCCACTCGACCAAACCGAGCGCCGCCAGCTTCCTCAATCGTTTTCGTAGAGAAGTGCGTCGAAAGGTGGCAAGTTGGACCGGTGAGTATCAATACACCATCGACCAGGTGCTGGAGGACATGATCCGACGATGTCGAGAATTGGATCTCCGGGTGCCCATCGCGGAGGAACAAGCCAAGCTGGATTTCACCATCCTCCTGACCGTTCACACCATGAATTTTTTGCGGAGCGGGCGACATCGGGTGGCCTTATGAGGCGCTTACGCGTATTGGTCCTCATGCATGAAGATCTGGTGCCGCCCGAGGACGTGACCGGTTATGACGTGAAGACCGTCGAATGGCGGACAGAGTATGATGTCGTTTCGACCCTCAGGAAGCTGGGCCACGAGGTGTACCCGCTCGGAGTCAAAAGCGATCTCGGCGTGATCCACTCAGCGGTTGAGAATTGGAAGCCCGACATCGCGTTCAACCTCCTCGAAGAATTCGACGGCGTGGCTGTCTATGACCAGCACGTTGTCTCATACCTCGAACTTTTGCGCCTGCCCTACTCTGGGTCTAATCCTCGTGGACTCATGCTGGCTCGCGACAAGGTCCTGACGAAGAAAGTGCTGGCCTTTCATCGGATTCCCTACCCGGAGTTCATCGAGGTCCCTCAAGGCCGGGCCGTGAAGCGGCCCAAATCGCTGTCGTTCCCATTGATCGTGAAATCGGTGAGCGAAGAGGCCTCGCTTGGGATCTCTCAGGCCTCGATCGTGACGGACGATGACAAACTCAGTGAACGGGTGGCCTTCATTCATAACAGCGTGGAAAGCGGAGCGCTGATCGAACGGTACGTCGAGGGACGCGAGCTCTACGTGGGAATTATTGGAAACGGACAGCTGCAAGTGCTGCCCGTCTGGGAACTCATCATGGACAAGCTGCCGGACGATGCGAAGCGAATCGCCACCGAGCGCGTGAAATGGAGCCGAAAGTATCAAACAAAGTATGGCATCACGTCACGCGAAGCCGACAAGTTACCGGAAAGCAAGACCCAGGAAATTCAAGGTTTGGCTAAACGTGTCTATCGGGCGCTTGGGCTCAGCGGCTATGCGCGGATCGATATGCGGATGGACGCGGACGGGCACCTCTATGTCCTTGAGGCGAATCCCAACCCACAGATCGCGGAAGATGAGGATTTCGCCGATTCTGCGAAGAAGGTCGGCTACCAGTACAAGGATCTGTTGCAAGAGCTGATGAACGTCGGCCTTCGC
>CABVRV010000176.1 GCA_902500755.1 uncultured Nitrospira sp. | reverse complement strand
CTGGCGATAGCCGAGCCCTTTCATGGAAGCGAGCTCGCGCCCGTATCCTTGGTCAAGCAATGCGCGCGTCTCTTCTACCATTCCGTGAGCCAGCTGCCAATCGATTCGTTCTTCAATCCTTCGATAGAGCGCGTCCTTGTTTCGCTGAAGCCCGATCAAAAGCGCCGAAAACTGGTTCTCTTGAAACCGATGTTCATCGTGCATGATCGACATCGGACGGCCTGACAATCGATAGACCTCCAGCGCCCGCATCACCTTCGATTCATCATTCGGATGCAGCCGGGCTGCGGTTCCAGAATCGACGCGCATCAATTCGGCATAGAGGCCGGCTCTGCCGTTCGCTTCCCGCAACTTCCTGAGGTCTGCCCGCACAAGGGGATCGGCCTGAGGGGCGGGACAGAGGCCTTTCACCAACGTTCTGATGTACAACCCTGTGCCACCGACCACGAAGGGCAGCCGATTGGCCGCATACAGTCGGTCGATTTCGTCCAGTGCGACTCGGCGATACCATCCCGCATTGAACACCTCATGGGGATCGACCACATCGAGAAGCCGATGCGGCACACCCTGTCGCTCTGCAGCCGTGGGCTTGTCCGTCCCAATGTCCATCCCACGGTAGACCTGACGGGAGTCGGCCGTCAGCACCTCGGTATCGAAATGTTTGGCCACCTGCGTCGCGACCCGACTTTTTCCAACAGCAGTCGGCCCTAGAAGCACCACTAAGGGACGGCAGTGGCATAGATTGTCTGGAAGCATACATTCACGCGAGAGGAACTGGTCGTCGTATCCGGGGATCTGGATTCTCCCCACTCATCTCATTCGCCTTTCTTATCCATGATCGTCTACCAGCCGACTCGTCCAAACATTTTCTCCAGCTCATCCGTCGTGAGGCGGAACGAGGTTCTTCGCCCGTGAGGACACGTCGTAATCTCTCCTTCACGCTGCCATTCCTCGACCAACGCTGTGATCTCTTCCAGTCTCATGGGACGCCCAGCGCGCACGGCACCATGGCATGCCATCGAAGCCAGCACCGAGCGAACCTTTGTCTCCAGACTCGCAAGGCTGTCCCATTGCGTGAGATCCTCGAAGAGGTCCTGGAGAAACAGACCCCCATCGATTCGACCAAGGCCAACCGGCGTCGACCTGATCAGAACCGTTGATGCGCCGAACGGCTCAATCTCCAACCCCAACTTCTCAAGATCGCTCTGGTATCGCTGCAATAAACCGACCTGAGCTGGGGACAGCTCAACCGGATCGGGAATGAGCAGTGCCTGGGCGTCGATCTTACGGGTCGTCCAGCTTCGGAACAGTCGTTCAAACAGGACACGCTCATGGGCGGTATGCTGGTCGATCACCGTCAAGTCGCCGCCGACTTGCACCACAAGGAAGGTTCGGTTGATCTGTCCCAGCGGGATCACCTCGGTTGAGGGCACGCGAGCATAGGGCTCTGCCGCTTCGCTTACGAACGTCAACTGAGTTTCGGAGCCTTGCCATGCGGACAACGACGAATTCATCGGGGGAGACTCGGGCATGGGTGAAGGCTCAGCGACCGAACGAGAGGCGTGAGGGCTGGCACGGGGAAATCGGTCGCCCTCGCTCGAATTATCTGTCGACTCTTCCCTGCTCAATGCCCGGCGAACGGCCCGTCGGACGAACTGATGAACGGTTTCGTTGTCGGAGAATCGCACCTCCCGCTTGGCAGGATGGACATTGACATCGACACGATCTGGATCGACCTCCAAAAACAGCACAAATCGTGGATGACACCCCTTGGCGACGAAAGAGGCGTAGCCTTCTCCTACGGCGTGAGACACCGCCAGGCTCCGAATCGGGCGACGATTGACAAACACCTCCTGAGGTGTGCGCGACGACTTCGCATAGATCGCATCGACGATACATCCATTGATGGCAACACCAGGAAGCGCAGCCTGGAGCGACACGCATTGTTCGAGAAACACAGGCCGATACACCTGGGCGATCCGGTCCAGTGCCGAAAACACCGCCGGATAGTTCATCATCTCCTGAGCGTTGTGCGTCAAACGGAATTGAATGGAGGGCCAAGCCAACGCCGCCTGTTGCACCACCCGAGTGATGTGCGAACATTCCGTCGCGATGGATTTCAGGAACTTTTTACGCGCCGGCTGGTTATGGAACAACTCCGCCACTTCGATGCGAGTCCCGGTCACGGGAGGCGCGTCGGCTATTTTCCCGACCAACCCATCCACGACTTCCAACGCTGTTCCGACTTCGGCTGAACGAGTCGCCGTACGTAAGCGAACCTGCGCCACCGCGGCAATACTCGGCAAGGCTTCCCCCCTGAAGCCCATCGTTCGGATAGACCAGAGATCTGCATCCGATTGAAGCTTGCTGGTCGCGTGGCGGTAAAACGCGCGGGGTGCGTCCTCCCGGCTCATCCCCTCTCCGTCATCAGTCACCCGGATCAGAGAGAGACCGCCATTCTTCACGTCGATCGTAATCGAGCGGCTCCCTGCATCGATACTGTTTTCAAGAAGCTCTTTGACGACCGCTGCGGGACGTTCGACCACTTCTCCTGCGGCGATACGGCCGATGACTTCTTCCGGCAGGATACAGATCTTGCCACGGCCGTCAGTCGTCGGCACGGGAACACGCTCCCCTTGAACGATGCAATGGTGGGATGGCGGGACGTCGCACGACGGCGACGGTCATCGGATTTCGGCCAGCTTATTCTTGGCCAATTTTGATTCATCCGATGAGGGGAACTCTTCGAGCACTCGCTTCAGATTTTTTCTCGACTTCGCAAGATCACCGGTCTCAGCCGTGGCCAAGCCAAGCTTATAGAGCGCGGCGGGCACCTTTTCGTTGCCAGGGTATTCCGCCACAAGAGAATCGAATGTCTGGATCGCTCGCCCATAGTCTTTCAGGTTGTAATACGACTCGCCCAGCCAGTATTGCGCATTCGGTGTCAACGAGGTGCCCGGAAAATCCTTCACAAATCGTTGAAAGCCGGCCACCGAGAGCTCGTAATTCCCATTGAGATAATCATTATACGCCAGGTTAAACGCCGAGGTTGGGGTAATTCCGGTGACGATCGCCACCGATTCGGCCGGCGGGGTCGTCTTCACGGGTTTGCCGGCACGAGCCTCAGCCGGAGGATCCACTTTCGCCGATGACCGGCTAGTCGCATCCTCCAATTTGGCAAGACGATGTTCCATTTTCTGAAAACGGGTGGAAAGATCATCAAACCGTCCCTTGGTTGCCTCTGGATCCTTGATCTTTTCGATCGCCTCCAGCCGACGCATCACCGCATCCATCCGCTGACGATCCTGCTCCTGTGTTTTCGCAACCGTGGAGAGCTGGTTACGAGCTTCGATGAAATCTGCATGTCGCGCGCATCCGACAAGATCCACCGCCGATATCGACAGTCCGCATACGACAAGACCCGACAGCATTGGACGAACGCCCATGGTGTTAACGCGCCTCCTTGAGTTGTCCCAACTTGTCCGATGCTCTTCCTGCTTCCGCACTCCCAGGATACAATGTGACCACCTGGTTAAAGGCCGACGAGGCTCGCTTCATGTCCTTCATGGCCAGATACGCATACCCTTTCTTCAGGAGCGCGGCGGGCACCTTCTCACTGCTCGGATAATCGATCTCCACCTTGTCGTAGGCATCGATGGCTTTCTGGAAATCCTTCTTGCCGTAGTATGACTCGCCCAACCAGAA
>CABVRV010000175.1 GCA_902500755.1 uncultured Nitrospira sp. | reverse complement strand
TGAACGTCGGCCTTCGCTGGCGCCCAGCCAAAGCCGCATAGCTTGGCTCAGAAACTGACTTCCTACAACTCCTATACCCTTTCCTTGTGCGTTCCGTCCAACAGACAGCTGACATTCATGTCCCCCATCACATTGATCGCAGTGCGGCAGCGATCCAGAAACCAATCTACCGTGAGTAAAACAGGGATGTATTCCACAGGCAGTCCGACGGCAGTAAAGACCATGGTCATCGTCACCAAGCCTGCTTCAGGGATGCCTGCAGCGCCGACGGAGGCGATGATGCTCGTCAATACGACCATCAGTTGCTGTTGGAAGCTGAGGGCCATGCCGATCATCTGCGCGATGAAGAGCGCTGCCATTGCTTCATAGAGGGCGGTGCCGTCGTTGTTGAAATTCGCGCCGACCAGCGCCCCCATGCTCGCGGACTGCTCACGCAGGCCCATACGATCCTTCAGCGCCGCGTAGGTCACCGGCATCGTCGCCGTTGAACTGGCCGTCGAGAACGCCATCACCAGGGCATCGCGTCCACCTCGCAACAACTCACCAGGACGCACCCACGAACCAAAGCGAATACGGAGCAGGTAATACCCCGCCTGGATCGCGAGCGCGAGCAGCACACTCAGCACAAAGATTCCCAGCGCCTTGAACGGTGCGAAGCCTTCCGTTCCCACAATATTGGCGACGATGCCGAACACGGCAAACGGTACGAGCGCAATGATCCAGTGCAAAATCCTGATCAACGATTCCAGGAAAAGTTCGACAAGATGCCCCACCGTTCCAAGCGGTCGCTCTCGTTCCTTGCGAAGGGCCATGCCAAACGCCACCGCGATGAAGATCACGCCGATCACCTTCCCATCGTCACCGAGCGGTCCCAGCAGACTCTTGGGCACATTCTCAAGAAAGAGGGCGAGCGGATTCGCAGATTTTGTCGCTTCGTCGTGCGGGGTCGGCGGAGAAAGTCCCGCCCCTTGCCCAGGCTGAATTACATTGGCAACCGTCAGGCCAACAGCGATCGCAACCAGCGTGTTCAGGAGCAGTAGCCTGGGAAGCCGCATCGCCAGCGGCCCGCCGAGCTGCGTCGTCATAAACGTGTGGACGATCGCCGCAAGAATCAGCGCCGGGGCGAGGGCCCCGAGGAGACGCAGCACCAGCTTCCCTGGCACCGCGAGGACAGCGGCATCGTTCCCCAGCATCAGCCCCGTCAGGAGGCCAAGTACCAGCGCGAACACGATGCGCGCGTAAAGAGGAATATTCTGCCATCGAGCAATCAGACCTGTGGATGGAATAGAGATCGTCGTTTTCTCCGACGCATTATCATTCACGGGATATCACTCCGTTCTTCCCCTGTCTCTGAGGCAGAGCAAATATAAGCCAACGGCAAAATGTTCCGATAGCAATGATTACGAGGTTGGAGATCGTATCAGATCTAATTCCAGGCTATCGAAACAATGTGGTGGGGCTAAATGAGGTCCTCCACAAGGATACACTCGATTTCTTTGACTCGCCGGAGGCCACGATCGTTACCATAGAAGCGCACGGCTTTGTGTCCGATGGCAGTCGCTAAGTGTATGGCATCGGGCGTGCTGAGGCGATAGCGGGCACGCAACTCAGCTGCTCGATCAGCCAGATTCATCGTCAGCGGTATCCACTCAAGCTTGGGATAGGTGCTGGCAAGGGCAAAAATCTTTTGTGCCAATTCATCTCTCTGATCGCGATACGGTTGCACCAGCAGCTCCAGAAGGGTGATCGTCGAAGTGACCGCGGCATTCTGCCCCCGTTCAATCAGATCAAACAGGGATGCGCACCAGGCTCCATATCGTGGATGAGCTTCCAGAAAATAAATGAAGACACTGGTGTCGAGACCGATGCGTTGGCGTTGGGCTGGAAGGCCTTGAAACAAGAAAGTCTCTACCACGACCGTCGCTCTCGCTTCAGGTAGTCGGCTGGATAAGTACCCTTTGCAAGTCCCTGTAACGCCTTGGCATACCGTTTCGGCTTTGGCATGACAAGCGTCAGGTCATCCTTCACGACCACCAGCAATTCATCGCCACCCTTGACGCCCATCGCTTGCCGGGCTTCCTTTGGAATGACAATTTGATTCTTACTGCTGAGCTTCTGAACAGCCATGGCGCACCTCCTTCACAGGCCTTTACTTTACCACATGAAAGTAAAGCGCAGCAATGTTCCTGCGATACGTGGCCACCGAGAGTCGGCATTCAAATGGAGCGCTTCGATCAAACGGGAGAACAGCATGGCAATCTCCGCATGCATCAATTTCAGCAAGCCCAACCCGACAAGCAGCAACAGCATTCCTTCCACGATCTCGAACAGGGCAATCGCGGCGAGGCCGGTCTGGTGAGAGGGCGTGGTCATCGTGTGAAGAGACTCTCACACGTGACGAGAAAGCGGACGCGGTGGGCGGATCTGAATCGCGTTTCCACAAGCACCTATTTTATTTCTTGACGGCAGCCGACCCTCAGCGTAGCCTCCCGCCGGGCTTTCATTGGAAGGAGGACATGACGGTGGAGGAATGGCCGTATCGTCTGCTTGCGTGCGCCGGTTTCTTTACGATCGCCTTGCTGGCGTGGGTGACAGGCAGGCGCAGTCGGCTGAACTGGACGACCATTGGAGGCAGCGCCGTTTTGGCCTGGGGACTCGGTATTGTGTCCTTTTGGTTTCCGGGCTCCCGCTGGCTCTGGAGCATGATCAACGATCTGGTGGTCGCCGTGCTCACCGCTTCGCAAAAAGGCACGGTGTTTCTGCTTGGGCCTCTCGCACTTGGTCCCGGCCAGACGTTGCCGGATGGGACGGTCTCAATCGGTTTTATCTTAGCGGCGCAAGCACTGCCGGCCGTCGTGTTCTTTGCCGCATTGATGGCCGGTCTGTACTATGTGGGCGTCATGCAAGCGATCGTGGGTCTGTTCGCCCGGCTCTTTTACCGAACCATGGGCTTATCGGGGGCCGAGTCTCTGTCCGGCGCAGCGAATATCTTCGTCGGCATCGAGGCGGGCTTGATTGTTCGTCCCTACCTCACGGCCATGACGCGATCGGAACTGCTCTTGGTGCTGACGTGCATGATGGCGACCGTTGCCAGCACCGTCATGGGCATTTACGTGTCCGCTCTGCAACATGTGGTGCCTCAGATCGCCGGGCATTTGATTTCCGCTTCGGTGATTTCGATTCCTTGTGCAGTGCTCATCAGTAAACTCACGTGGCCCGAAGATGGACAGCCCGTAACGCTGGGCGGCGTGCCTGCGGTGCCCATCGACCGGAACTCTTCGCCTTCATCCGACGGTAACGCAATCCAGCCGCCCTCCAACCTCATTGTCGCCTTGATCGATGGGGCGGGGCAGGGAATGAAAATGGCTGTCGGCATTGCCGCGTTGCTGATCGTGTTTCTTGGATTGGAAGCGGTGGTCGATTTGGCGCTGGGACAGCTTCCTGCGATCGGTGGAGTGCCTCTCTCCGTCACACGGGTCCTCGCCTGGCTGACCTGGCCGTTCGCCGTGCTCCTCGGTCTCCGTCCTGAGGAATGGCAGATCGGCGCAGACTTGCTGGGGTCGCGGTTTATCGAGACGGAAGTCGCGGCCTATTTCAAGTTGGCCGCCGTGCAAGCCTCGTCTCCGCCGCCGCTCTCGCCACGGTCCCTCACGACCATGACCTATGCCCTCTGCGGATTCGTGCATGTGGCGAGCATGGGCATCTTTGTCGGCGGCATCTCCGC
>CABVRV010000174.1 GCA_902500755.1 uncultured Nitrospira sp. | reverse complement strand
CGCTTCCCGGCCATCACGTCCGTCACCGCTTCACAAAGGCGCTGCCCCTGTCGCGAAAACACCCACGATCGCGCGCGAGGAAAGTCGTACAGTAGTCGAGCCAGCCGTCGCCCTCTTCGCAGTTCAGGAAGGATCGTCTCAGCCAGTGAACGGGCATATGCGTGTTTGACGGACTCCTCTTCAAGATGCCTGTCGATCAAGGAATGCGCCGCCATCAAGCCGCTACGAATGGCGAACGAAATGCCTTCCCCGGTGACAGGATCGGCGAAGCCGGCAGCATCCCCGACCAGCAGGATACGCTTGTCGATAAATGGCCCTCTTCGCGGTCGGATGGGAATCACAAAGCCATGTTGCTCGACCTGTGTGACCGCACCACAGCCAAGCTGGTCGAGATAGCGCGCCATCGATGCTTTGAGGTCGCCTCCCCGCTGCGCCGTCGCCAGCACACCGATCGACAGATGATCCTTTTTAGGAAAGACCCACGCATACCCATGAGGCAGGACGCCAAAATCAAATCTCGCCAGGCCGTGAAATCTATCCAGTCGATCACGTGAAACCGTCACTTCGTACTCGAGCGCGGGAATGAGGACGGATCTATCTCCCCTCGCCATTGTTCGTGCGATCGTACTGAGCGCCCCGTCGGCAGCAATCACGAACTTGGCCTTCATTGAACCAGCGTGTGTGCCGACCGTGAGAAAGTCGCCCTGAAACGAAACATTCTCTACGGCACATCGCTGGTGAACGACGGCCCCAGCCGCTTGCGCAGCTGACAGAAGGGCGAAGTCAAGCTGATCGCGCATCGTCATGGAGACGATGGGCGTCTGTCGATGAGTCGTGAAGGACAATCCGGCGGGGAAAAGATTTAACTGCGCGGCATGGCAGTCCTGTTCGACCACGTGGCGCACATCTACGGGTAAAGCCTGCATCGCCCGACCCACGACCCCGCCGCCACAGGTCTTGTATCGCGGCAGCGCGGCCTTTTCGATCACGGCCACCGCCACGCCCGCTTTTGCCAGACGCCATGCCGCGCACGACCCAGCCGGTCCACTGCCGACCACGATGACGTCATACGAGGTATTCATGCCTCACGCCTAAGCCAACCGTGATTAGTCGCAGGTGGGCCTGAATAAGTCTAGTCGTTCTTTTCAAATGTGATCGATTGATGTTTTTGCACTTTATCATCGGACCCTACGTCGCTTCCATTCGGTGGGCGGATTTGTAAATAACTTCGTAGTTTCTTCGTTCGACATTCGGGAGGATGAAGTGGCGTGGGCCGCGACGACGCGATGCCTGGTGCACCGCTTTTCTGCCTTATAGGACCGTGCCGGAAGTGAGCAAGTCATTGACCAATAGGTCAAACGCGATAGGATGCATATCGAGAGCCGTACTCTCGTTTTCAACTACATGAGGCGTCTATGAGACACGCTGCGAATGCCACCGCTTCGCCCACTGAACAACAGTCGAATAAGTCCACCACCATACTCTTGGCCATCGCCGGCGTCATGTTGGTCGGTCTGATTTATAGTGTCGTCGTCCGCGATCCGGAAGTCTCCTGTCCGAACGAATTGATCGGCGCATGGGTGACGTCTGCGAAAGGATACGAGGAAGGGATGCTGGTCATCACCAAGACCGGCGTGGCATTCAGCGTCGGAGCGGACCACCTGGATGCACAGGCCGTGCGTCGCCTAGAGGCGACTCCTGATGGACTACGCACGCTGTACACCTTCGTCTATGGCGACTCGCGGCGGGATGAACAAACCCTGTCATTCTATTATGACACCAAGAACCAGACCATCACCTTCAAGAACCAGGCTCATCTTGTCTGGACGAGGAAAGCGGTGGAATCATGATCGGGTCTTTTCAACGGAGACAGTTGTTCGTCCATCCTGTGCAATACTGGTTCGTGGTCACCACGTTATTTTACTTCGCCTGTCTGTTGATCGTGCTATACGCCGTGGTCTTTCTGCCGATGGCACAGCCGCTCTATGATTCTTCCGTATCTTGGGAACAACATGCTCAGATTGCGGCACAATTTCTCGAGTTGAACGAACGGATCTGGCCGTGGTTGATCATCACGTTCCTCGTCCTGCTCCTCCACTCCATGTACTTCATGCATCGCATCGCCGGACCGCTCTATCGGTTCAGTACGCTCTTTCGGTCGATCGGAACCGGTCGTCTGCATCAACGCGCCAGATTGCGCAAGCACGATTACCTGCATCGTGAAGCCCAGGCCTTCAATGCCATGTTGGACAATTTTGAGAACAGGATTCAGACCATCAACCTGCATTCAGCACTCGTGACTCAGGCCTATGAAGCGGTCGCACTGCAGGCTCAGGGGCAGTCATCCGGCCACATCCATGCTGCGCTTGAGACGCTCGATGAAGAGATACGACGATTCAAGGCCTGTCTGGCCGAGTTCGATCTCAAGACGGAGCAACTCTCCGAGCAACAGCGTTTGCAATTCGCTGATTCAACCTCCACGGATACATCACCTGCAATCAAGGCGGCCTAATCATGGGGCAACCTCTGCGCGCGCCCAGTCAACCAGACCCTCAACCTGATGCGCCGCCCGAATCCGCGTCCCTGACAGAAGCCGTTCGCGTGCCCCCAACACTGGCTGCCGTACCGCCATCCCAGATGGATCCGAACTCGAGTGTCACCCGCACCCACAAACGACGACTCATGGCGATCGTCCATCCGCTGCAAGTGAGAATGCTGAGCCAGGTGATCCTCTATTCCCTCATCGTCTTCGTACTGTTGGCTGTCCCGGTGTTCAAGCCTTTGATGCAGGCCCTCGACAACCCAGCGCTCTCGTGGCAAGAGCGCGCCGTCGTGGCCAATGACCTCCTCAGCCTGCACGCCAGATTCTGGCCCTGGGCGCTCGGCGCCAGTGTTGTGGTGCTGATTCATTGCATTCATTCGCTACGGCTCATGCATCGTGTCGCGGGACCGCTGTATCGACTCAGGCATGTCTTGCCAAAAATCGGCGAGGGCAACTTGAGTATCAGAACCACGCTTCGAGAAGGAGACTTTCTCACTCCTGAAGCCGACCTTGTGAATCAGATGACGGCGCAGCTGCAAAAAAAGATCAACGTGATGAAACAGGCGCAGGTCATCCTGGCGCTGGATGCGGTTCGGTTCAGGGAATTGGCCGTCGCGAAAAGCGACCCTGCATTGACGGCGTTGGCCAAGCAAATGGAACAGAATCTGTCCGGACTAAAAACCTCCCTCGATACGTTTAAAACTCACGGCGGGTAAGCGATCACCATGGGACATGGGAGCGTATTCTGTAAGGAGAAGGAACAACGTGCGGGGCAGGTACGGCGGACCTATGCAGTCGATACGCAGGGGTTCACCCTCATCGAGCTGATGCTCGCGGTGTCGATCGTCGGAATCTTGGCGTCACTCGCGATTCCCAACTACGTCGACTTTCTTGAAAAGGCCCGTGTGGCGAGGGCCGTGTCCGAACTCCATGCACTTGCCAAGGAGATCAAAGGATTCGCGATCGGTGGGGGGGGATACCCGGGTACGCTGGCGCAAATCGGACGTAGCACCATGCAGGACCCATGGGGAACTCCATATCAGTACTACCGAATCAACTGTTCGGCCGACGTTGAGATTACGAATCTTGCCAAACTGAAATTGCGCAAAAAACGTCCCCCTCGTGTGCTTCCCGCCAACGGCTCGCCTTCCACCACCGGCGATTGGCATATCGTGCTTGCCGTCGATACCGGTGATCATCGAGACCTTCTCCACTTGGTTCAAGGCGG
>CABVRV010000173.1 GCA_902500755.1 uncultured Nitrospira sp. | reverse complement strand
AATCCGATTGTGTGTTAGTACGACGCGGGCATGGGTCGTGGCGAAGGCAAGTTGCTCGCGGTCCGACTGGCCCAGATTCTTGGCTTCCCGGGTGGTCAGCACATCAAAGCCGTGGGCGCGGACTAGATCCGCGACCAGGACCGACACGTCCTCATCCAGGTACAGGCGGAGAAACAGCGAGGATGTTGTGGTCACCGAAGTCTGGGATGGATCTGATCGTCGGACAGGCGGTTGCGCTGGATATCGGCATCAATCACATCCCGATGCTCCTGGTAGTAGCTCAGGGCATCGAACACTTGTCCAAGCGTGACGTGGGGAAAGCGAACCACAATCTCTTCGGGGGCAAGGCCAAACTTCCACAATTCAGCAATGGCGCGGACCGGCGTGCGGGTGCCTGTGATAATCGGTACACCCTGGAGAATCTCGTCAGTCCGGACAATGTGGGGATGCTGCGTCGCGGTTGTCATCAGGGCCTCACTCCAGAATCTGACGTTGTGAATTAGCCTATCGGAGCCCCTCCAAGATGTCAATTGCTCTTCAGCGTTCAGGCCTATAGGCATATCATGACCGATCCTCGCGGTCACAACACGGTGTATCGAATGAATGGGCGAGAACGATTACGCGGCGACAGTCGATGCGCTCTCGCAGCGAACTAGGATGAGCCAAGACTATCGTGACCAATCATGTCCTGGAAGTCCGCTGTCTCCCTGCACGGACACGAAGAAGCGTTGCCTTTTCTCCACCAGCTCCATAAGATACGAAGCACTACCTACCCACTACACCAGGTGGAATAAGTCGAAAGGGGATATCGATGCCCACACGGCCAAGCGACAGACTCCCGTCATCCTTTGTACCAACGATCGATTCAGCCCTTGAGAGTCTCCGTCGCGATCGCGTCATTGATCGCGTCTGGGCTAAAGATCATCGCGTCTGGAAGGACGATCCTAAGGAGATCAGTAACCGACTTGGGTGGTTGACGGTGCAGGATCAGATGCGGCAACAGCTGCTTCAGCTGCACCATTGTGTGTCGGTGGCGAGGGAGATGAAGGTCAAGGATGTCGTGCTCCTGGGAATGGGCGGCAGCAGCCTGGGGCCGGAAGTCTTCCGTACGATCTTTGGATCACAGAAGGCCGCTCCTCGTCTGTGGGTTCTAGACTCGACCGTTCCAGGCTGGGTTCAACAGGTGACGAAAGCCATATCCCCATCGAGAACACTCTTTCTCGTTGCCAGCAAATCCGGGGGAACGATTGAGGTGATGTCGCTGTTTAGCCATTTTTGGAAAGAGGTGTCAAAAGCCAAAAGCAATCACGGCGGGAAACAATTTATCGCGATCACCGATCCTGGGACCGGTCTTGAACGAATGGCAAAGGAGTATGGATTTGGGCAGACCTTCACCAATCCAGCCGACATCGGTGGACGCTATTCCGTCCTTTCCCTCTTCGGTCTTGTCCCTGCCGCACTCCTGGGCCTCGATATCGCTCGGCTCTTGGACCGGGCAACCGGTATGGCAGAGCGATGCCGGAACCAGGGCGATATGGAAGCCAATCCCGGCGCTTATCTGGGGGCCGCCATGGGGAGCCTCGCAAAAACCGGGCGGGATAAAGTCACGATCATCGCCTCGTCCGCACTTGCGACATTCGGCCTGTGGGTGGAACAGCTCCTTGCTGAAAGCACAGGCAAAGAAGGGACGGGCCTCATTCCCATCGCGCAAGAATCGGTCCTGAGCCCACAAGCCTACGGGAACGACCGATTCTTTGTTTATCTGAAGCTCAAGGGAGAAAAGAACGGAGCCCTGGATCAAGCGGTTCAGGCGCTGGTCAAGGCACAACACCCGGTTCTGCAACTCGATCTTCGAGATCGCTATGACGTGGCAGGCGAATTTTTCCGTTGGGAGTTTGCGACGGCCGTGGCCGGGCACATCCTCGGCATTCAACCGTTTGACCAACCGAACGTTCAGGAGAGTAAGGACAATACCAATCGAGTCTTAGACGCGTACCAATCGACAGGACGACTTCCGGAGCAGACCAATACCGATCCGAAAGGTGTCGTGGCAGACCTCACGCGCCATCTTCAGCCCGGCGCCTATGTGTCCGTGCTGGCGTATACCACGCCATCACGTTCGTTCGAAACGGCGATGAACCGACTGCGCAAAGCCTTGATGAGCAAGCACCGTGTAGCCACCACATTTGGCTACGGCCCACGGTATCTCCACTCGACAGGCCAACTTCACAAAGGGGGGCCCAACACGGGCATCTTTCTCGAATTGGTGGATCGCATGAAGCCCGACTTGGCGATCCCAGGAAAGCCCTTCTCTTTCGGCACTCTGGCGCAAGCTCAGGCAGCCGGTGATCTCGAATCGCTCCGTGCGCACCATCGTCACGCCATCCGAGTTCAACTCGGCCCAGATCCAGCCGCCACGGTAAGCCACATCACGGCTGCTCTTCGACCATCACTACCGCGACGACGAGCGACCATGAAGAAACGTCGTCGAGTCACTCGCTACTAATATGGCCGTCACCCCGGAAATCTTAGTGGCGCGTACTGTTCAGGAATGGGCACAGAAAACAGCCGCCTTCATGCTGAGCGCCAGCGAACAGGCCATTCAATCCTCAGGGCGATGTCTGATCGCGCTTTCGGGAGGATCTACACCGAGGACTCTGTATCAGACTATGAGAACGCCTGAGTGGAGCACACGGTTTGATTGGTCGCGCATCCTGTTTCTTTTTGGAGACGATCGTTGCGTCGCGCCTGAACATCCCGAAAGTAATTTTGGGATGGCACAGGCTGAATTATTTCAGCCACTGAGGATACCGCCGGATCACATCTATCGGATGAAGGGTGAACACCAAGATCCCACGGTGGCGGCGGAAGACTATGAAAGGGTCCTTCGCGATCTGACACACTGTCATCCTCCAGAATTTCCTCGTCTAGACCTAATCCTACTCGGTCTCGGAGATGACGGCCACACGGCATCGCTGTTCCCCGGCACCGAAGCCCTGCAGGAACGATATAAACTTGTCACGGTCGGCCAGGCTCCGACCGGGATTACAAATCGTCTCACATTCACCATAGGTGTGTTGAATCGAGCAGCTGTGGTACTGTTCATGGTGATCGGGGCTGGGAAGGCAGAAATGATCCGCAGAGTGATCGAGCCCCAATCCGAAGTGGATCGTTCTCTGCCCGCTGCGAAAGTATCGCCTGGCGCCGGCCGACTCGTATGGATGCTTGACCAAGCTGCCGCCCAGCAACTTACATTGAAACCATCGAACTGAGACGACGCATGATTTTAGCGGGCGATATCGGCGGGACGAAAACGAACCTGGCACTCTATGAATGGACCAACGAGCGAGTGGAGCCCGTTCGGCTGGAAAGTTTTCACAGCGGTGATTATACTGCGCTCGAAGACATTCTTGTAGAATTTCTCACACCTCCGCAACCGCCTCGGCCTGTGGAATCACTGGAGACTGAGGAGAGCGACAAGGGCAAACCAGCCGAGAGGCAACCTCCTGAACGGGTAACGTTAGCCGCAGCTTGCTTCGGCATCGCCGGACCGGTCATCGACAATCGCTGCCAAACGACGAACCTGCCTTGGATTGTCGACGGACGAGTCATTGCGAAGCGGTTCGAAATTCCACGCGTCCAATTGCTCAACGACCTGGAATCCACCGCGTACGGTGTGTTGTGGTTGCGTTCCGATGAGCTGGAAGTGCTTAATGCAGGCGATCCACCGAAGAAGCGGCAGGCTCTGGCGTTGATCGCCGCCGGCACTGGGCTGGGCGAAGGCATTCTGTTCTGGGACGGCAAATCGTATCGTCCGATGCCGTC
>CABVRV010000172.1 GCA_902500755.1 uncultured Nitrospira sp. | reverse complement strand
TTACTGGAGATCACCGCTGCGTACGCCGGGCTTGCCAATGGAGGGGTCGTGATCCGTCCCGTGGCGCTGTCCAACATGACGCGTGAAGGGGGAGAGACAATCTGGAATCCACCTCTGGATCGAAGTCAGGCGGCTACTCCGCAGGGTGCGTTCCTTGTGACATCTCTCCTGAAAGGGGTGGTAGATCGAGGAACTGCTTCCAAGGCCAGAGTCTTGGGGGTGAAGGGGCCGGTTGCGGGCAAGACCGGGACGACAGATGGGTCTCGAGACGCCTGGTTCGTCGGATACTCGCCGGACATCGCCATTGGTGTGTGGGTTGGGTTTGATGATGAGCGAGCCCTCAAACTGACCGGCGCGCAAGCCGCCTTGCCCATTTGGAGCGAATTGGCCGTTCGGCTCATTCCGGGGGATCTTCCCGATTTTGAGGTACCCCTTGGAGTCGTTCAGCGCCGGATCGATCCAAGAACGGGTCAGCTTGCGACCTCGCGATGTCCGGAGAACCGGTCAGAGTATTTTATTACAGGGACGGAGCCCAAGACCTACTGTGAAGTCCATGGAGGCGGGCTGTGGGAACGATTGAAGCAGACGTTCGACTTTTCCTCGTAGATAGGTCTTCACCCAGCGGGGTGCTGGATTCCACAAACTGTTAGGCGTATCCCTGGTCCTCAGATAACCTTGAGGGGAACAGGCCTGCACAGAGGAGTCACCATGAAAAAGACTGGTTACGCAGACGACGGCAACATTACGCTGTTGGCAAAGGGAGTTGAACTAAAGGGTGAAATCAAGGTTGAGGGCACGGTGCGCATCGATGGACGTCTGGACGGTGATGTGCATACGAAGGGGGAAGTGATTGTCGGCGAAGATGGAGTGGTGAAGGGATCCATCCATGCAGATTCGCTGATCAGTAGTGGACGCATCAAAGCCACGGTCACGGTCACCGGGAAAATCCAGCTTCTCAAGACTGCTATTCTGATCGGTGAGGTGCATTGCCCCACGATGCTGATGGAGGAAGGGGCTAAATTTCAGGGCGTGAGTGATATGGGCGTCACGGGATGGCCCGAGGAAGCGCCGAAGCTTCCGAGTAATGTTCGCGATATGAACGCTCATCGCGGGAAACCAGTCGCGTTGATCGGAAGAGAGGCCGATCTATGAACGAACCGCAGATTGCTTCTTCACAGTCCGCGTCCCCTTCTGCGGTCTCCTCACTTTCCTACTAATTCTTCCACCGGTGACAGAGATTGCTGGATCTGTTATCTACTCGGTACCTTTTAAGAGAATGCCACCTCGTTTATGACTCGACAGCAGATCTTTTCCATCGTGTTCTTTGCCTTGTTGGTCTTGTTGCTCTACCAGATCGGGTTGATGTTGAAGCCGTTTGTGTTTTCGGCTCTCTGGGCCGGGCTGCTTGCCCATTGGGCATTTCCCCTGCATCTTCGTCTGACGAGACTATTCGGCGGGAAGGAAATGCCTTCCGCCGCACTACTGACCGCTGGTGCGTTAGCCATCGTGGTCGTACCGTTGGTCGTGATGGGGGGCATGCTGGTCCGCGAGGCTGGTGTGGCGGAGCATGAGATCCGCGTCTGGGTTTCATCGGGCGGACTTCAAAGACTCCCCGACCAATTGGCGACCATTCCCGTCATCGGCGGCTGGTTGAAGGCAGCGGTATCCGGTACCGCCACGCCGGCCTTGTCCTTGGAGCAATCGGTCATGACTGGGGTGAAGGCGCTCAGCCAATTTCTGGTCGGTGGGATGGGGGGGTTGCTGAAGAACACCTTCGCGCTCGTCACCAATTTCTTCATGATGCTGCTGATATTGTTTTTTCTCTTCAAGGATGGCCGGCAGTGGCTCTCCGTCCTGTACGATTTGATTCCGATGGAGGAGTCCCACAAGTCCAAAATCCTGGTTCGGTTGGACCAAACAATTCGAGCCGTGGTGAAAGGAGTGCTGGTGACGGCGATCGTGCAGGGGGTGCTGGCTGGTATGGCCTATGTGGCCCTCGATGTGCCGTTTCCAATGGGACTCACGGCGTTGACCATCGTCTTGGCCCCGATCCCGTTCGGCGGGACCGGTTTGGTGTGGTTGCCCGTGGCGCTGTATCTATTCTGGGTGGGGATGACCGGAAAAGCGTTGGCCATGCTGGTGTGGGGGATTGGCGTCGTCTCCATGGTCGATCAATTTCTTCGACCGTGGTTAATCGGTCAAGATGTACAGATTCCCGTGTTGCTGCTGGTCTTGAGCGTGTTAGGAGGATTAGCTCTCTACGGATTGCTCGGCCTGTTCATCGGCCCCATTCTCGTCAGTTTGTTGATGACCGCCGTGCAGATCTATCGAGAAGAATATCATCTCAAGCAGCTGGAGGTTTCGGCGAGCCCGCCCGCGCCTTCATAACGGTTTCGTGGCCTGTCAACGGTCGTTCGCACACCTTCGTGCCTTCCAGTCGATGGCTCACAGGTCACGAATCACGTGTTCTGCTACTCGAGCGGAATGGTAATCGCGATCCCACCCATCACATCGTTCAACTTAAAATCCTGTTTCGGGCTCAGCGGATGACTGTTGTGACAGGTGACGCAGGCGGATGAGACGGCACGGTCTGAATAGATGGCTTGGAAATACTGTTTCTTGCCGCTTGAGACAATTCCGGTAATAGGGCGATCAGGCTCTCGCCTGAGAACGTCCAATGCCTTTCGCTCAAACTCGGTCGCAGGCGCATTCCGCTGATAGATCGGGGAAAAGCCGATCAGCCGGTAACGAATTCCTCTCCCGCTTTCCGCAACTAACCGGCCGGAGTGTTGAAGAAACTGGGCCGGTAAGGGCAGTGTATTATCTTGCTCCCAATGTTCAGTCGAGGCGAGGATCCCTTTTTCTTGCAATCGATTGACGATGTGTGAGGTGTAAAAGGTGCGATCTGCTTCGAGGATGGCATGAATATAGTCTGCGACCTTTTCCGGTGAGATACCGATTGTGGTGGGGCTCTCTTTGGCGGCGTGGAGCCCGGACGCGGTCCAGAAGCCTCCTAAGAGGAATGCGACGGTTGTGGCTTGGAACGCGAGGCGGAGGTAGTCCATGGGTCTCCTGTTGAAGACGTTGAGGTATTGATGGGAAGCATGACGTGGCATGCAGCGCCTCGCTCTTCGACGCACTCAATGCGGATATCGCCTCCGAACTTTCGGATGATGCGCCTGGCGACGGTGAGTCCAAGGCCCGAACCTTCTCCCTGCTCCTTCGTCGTAAAAAACGGGTCGAAGACTTTTGAAAGGTGCTGTTTGGAGATGCCCGGCCCCGAATCGGCGATGGTGGTGGTCACCGTGCGGTCTGACACGACAGTCGACAATGTGAGCGTCCCTGTGCCTTTCATGGCATGGGCAGCATTGGTCAGCAGGTTCACGAATGCCTGCCGGAGTTGGTCTGGCAACACGAGTACCAGGGAATTCCCGGCGTAGGTCTTGTGGATCACGACATCCTTCATGTCAGCGCTGGCTTGTGCTGTGGCCAGCGCTTTGTCCAGGACGTCCTCTACGGGCACGGACATCGGCGTCTCAGAGGCTTCACGATCGGTGACTCCGGTAAAATCTCGAATGATGGTGGCCATGCGACGGCCATGCGCCACGATGTCTCGAGCACAACTCTTGATATGTTCCAAGTCCTGTTCATCCTGGAGGATTTCTCCCAACCCAATGATCCCGAACAACGGGTTATTGAGTTCATGCCCGATTCCAGCGGTCAATACCCCGAGGCTTCCCGTCTTTTCCGCCTGTACCAGCTTGTCTTGCAGCCTGCTCTCGTCCGTGATGTCGCGAAGCACCAGCCCGATACTGTCTTCTTCGCCTGGTTTCGTGGGCAATCG
>CABVRV010000171.1 GCA_902500755.1 uncultured Nitrospira sp. | reverse complement strand
ACGGCCGCGACGCCTATATAGGCAAGGGCGACAACCGGCGATTGCGCAAAGCCGATCGCCTCGCCATGCATGAATCCGAAGAACGTAAACACGGCGCCGACGAGGGCAAACACGCCTGCCTTGTGAAATGATCGGTCGATCACGAATACAGCAATCGAAGTCAGCACCAGTCCACCGAGGATGGCGCCGCCGCCGACTACCTGGAGGCCGTGGTAGAGGACGCCGACCTGACCGAGTTTGTCGAGTCCGACGGTCGCGACATTGGTCCCGGCGGCGCCCAGCGCGCCTTCGATCTGCAGTTTGCCCCATGCCGCGACATGCGGGACCAGCCCGAGGATGATGGCCGGAGCATGGGTACGAGGCGTTTCCAAGAACGCTTGCGAGCCGATCAGCATGCCGATGTAGAGCAGGATCGGTGCGATGGCCACGACCGGGATCAGCGCCATCATGACCGAAATGATGCCGAACCAGGCTAATAGGATTACCAGCATGCCGGTGGCGGCGGAATAGCCGATGCGACCACCGATCGCCTTCCAGCCCGGCTGACCGATGTAGACGGCAAGGATGAAGGGATTGCCCATCAGGCAGCCGATCAGGCTGATGATGCCGTCGGCGGTGAGCACGCGCGTGGTGGGAAAACTGTCGCCGGCTGCGGCGGCGCTTTCGACATTATCGACGGCTTCCACCAGATCGTAGATCCCGAACGGGATGGCGGTGACCAAGATGATGCCCAGATATTCAAAACCGGCGAACACGTGGCCGAGTGCGGGTAGTGGAACCGAAAAACCAAAATTCGAGAACGAGCCGACCAACTTGTCTAGGCTCATCCCACCATAGTTCAGGCCCAAGACAGTGGAGCCCCAAGCGATCAGTGTGCCGAAGGCAATCGCCACCAGGCCCGCCGGGACACCCTTGAAGTAGCGCACGCCGCCCAGCCAGCTGGCCATGATGATCGCGAAACAGATGAGCCCGATCAGCGGCGTCATGAACATTTCCAGGGCCGGCCGCATAGAAATAAACGCAATGGACACACCGGCCAGCGTCCCGAGCAGTGCGGCGCGCGGGGTGACTTTGCGTATCCAGGGTGCGATGAAGCCGCCGATCATGAGGACGAAGCTCTGAATGAACACCCAGGTTAGGCCTGCTTCCCATCCCTTGATCGGATCGCCGGTTTGCAGCGTAATCGGCAGCATAATGACGAACACCACCACGAACATGTGTGGCACACTGGTGCCCGAGGGGAGCGCGGTGACATCGTTGCGCCCGGTTGTCCTGGCCAGTTGATACGCGAGCCATGCGTAATACATGGTACTCATGAACAGCATCAGGCCGCAGGCCGGAAGAATGCGTCCGAAGACGAGGCTGTCCGGCATCTTCAGCACGAATCGCAGCAGGCCGGTGAGGACCAGCAGGTTGAGCAGGATGTTGGTGCCGAATCCGAACAAGGCGTTCCAGTCTCCGGGAACCCAGATGGCAGGCTTGCTCGTGGTCATAGTCGCCTCCTCTTCACGTTGCGCTGCACGTGTGACCTTCGCTTGGTGTCGATCTCGCAAAAATCGCCTTGACGATCGCCGGCCTCCGCGGTGATATCCACGGATCACGGTGGAATCAGGCTATGGACGGATGGGACCCGCCGCGGTTGCCCTACTTACTCCGGCTTGGAACGATGACGGTCGTACAAATTCCGACCGGCGCTCATGTTGATACCGTCGAAGAAAACGACCGGTGAGGGAAGGCGTGAGCCTCGCGACACCTCGGCGATGAGCAGCCGCTCGACACCGGGCGTTGCAAAGGGGTCCGCAATCCGTCGAAGTTGCAGATCAGAAAGAATCGGGAGTCGATGGTTGCGTTGCATCGGTGTTGCCCTCATGACTTCACTGCGTGCAAGACGATGCGAAAGCCCGCAGCCTTGTCAGGACCGGCTAAAACTGAAGAGAGCCCGAATTATAGGACCCGCCCATTAGAAAGGCTAGGGAGAGGGCAGGGTAAAATTCTGAGCGGCATGAGGTCCATAGCTCCGTCAGCAGACGGCAGGACCCGTCCATCAGAATGCAGAATGGCCCAAGTGACAGTTGCTTGTCGCACGACCTCGCGCATTGAAACACGGGTCCGAATCCCGTTGGAACCACCACACCAACCGTTGGTTGAACCGGCGCCGCTTCGCGATGTATCGTAATTGAAGGCGCCGAATAAACACCTCACGTAAGATGTGGTGTTGTTAGGATTGTGCGGCGCCGGCTCATGCGGAGCGAAGTTCAGCATATCTGAGAAAATTAGGATACGGTGCTCGTCCATGGAGAATGTTGCGTGCAATCGGTGGTCACGGAGACTACTCTTTTTATGACGCAGAACTTGCTTTGCGTAAGACGATCACTACTGATAAGCTAAGCATGTAGAAGTACAGGATGAATCGTGAGGAGCAACGACACGAGAAGGGGCGGTGAATGCTCTGTGGGCCGCTCCGATCGATAGAGTTGGGGGAGCTATGAATTCCAAAGTAAAAAATCTGTTGTTATGGGGCATGATCGGCTTGTTCATAGCCTTGCTGTTGAATATGTTTTCCGTTCCGACGCATGCGCCGGAAGAAGAAGTCTATTTCAGCGATTTCATGGCGAAGGTGGACCAAGGTGCGGTGGTCAAGGTCATCATCCGTGGCCATCACATCAGTGGAGTCCTGAAGGACAACACACGAGTGCACACTTATGCCGCGGATGATCCTGAACTGATCACGAGGTTGCGGGAAAAGGGAGTTCAGATCGAGGTAAAGCCGGCTGGTGAGACCCCATGGTACATCACGTTTCTCTATACGTGGGGTCCCTTTATCCTGTTCCTCGGACTCTTCTTGTTCTTCATGCGGCGGATGCAAGCCGGTGGCAATAGCGCGTTGTCGTTCGGCAAGAGCCGTGCGCGGATGCTGACGGAGGAGCACAAGAAGGTCACTTTTGCTGATGTGGCTGGAGTCGATGAGGCGAAAAACGACGTGCAAGAAATCGTCGAGTTCTTGAAAGATCCTCGCAAGTTTCAGTCGCTCGGAGGCCGGATTCCCAAGGGGGTATTGGTGGTCGGTCCACCCGGAACGGGGAAGACCTTGTTGGCGAAGGCTGTCGCGGGCGAGGCCGGTGTGCCCTTCTTCAGCATCAGTGGGTCTGATTTCGTGGAGATGTTTGTCGGGGTCGGGGCATCGCGGGTGCGCGACCTGTTTGAACAGGGGAAGAAACACGCCCCCTGCATCATCTTCATCGATGAAATTGATGCGGTGGGTCGGCTGCGGGGAGCAGGCTTGGGCGGCGGCCATGACGAACGAGAGCAAACGCTGAATCAGCTGCTCGTCGAAATGGATGGGTTCGACACGACGGAAGGCGTCATCCTGGTCGCGGCCACCAATCGGCCGGATGTCCTGGACCCGGCCCTCCTCCGCCCTGGGCGCTTTGATCGCCAGGTGGTGGTCGATCGGCCGGACCTTCGTGGTCGAGCGGAGATTCTCAAGGTCCATACAAAAAAGGTGCCGGTAGCCGCCAACGTAGAGCTGAATACGATTGCACGCGGGACGCCTGGATTCTCAGGGGCCGATCTCGAAAATCTGGTCAACGAGGCCGCGTTGTGGGCCGCTCGTCAGAACAAGACCGAAGTCGACGCCGTCGATTTCGAGATGGCCAAAGACAAGATTCTGATGGGAGCCGAACGGAAGAGCATGATTCTGACCGAAGAAGAGAAACGGGTTACCGCCTATCATGAAGCGGGACATGCCCTCATGGCCAGACTCTTGCCAGGGACGGATCCGGTGCACAAAGTCACCATTATTCCGCGTGGGCGCGCGCTGGGGGTCACGATGCAGTTACCGACGGAGGATCGACATAGCTATACCAAAGAATTCCTGTGCAACAGGCTGGCCGTGCTGATGGGTGGTCGAGTGGC
>CABVRV010000170.1 GCA_902500755.1 uncultured Nitrospira sp. | reverse complement strand
CATCGGTCGCCAGCCAGCGAAGGCCGGTCTGATGGACGAGCGGAAGCATTTCCGGACAAACCGATCCTTCAGAAGGCCAGAGACCTATCGGGGGACGACCGAATGTCGCGTGATGAAACTCCACCGCCTGCTGAAGCTGCGATTCCGCATCTTCGCGGGCTCGAAAGCGAGTCGGCAACGGGAGATCCGGTCTCGCGCGCCGGTTGATATCCGTATCGATCACCAACGGCAGGATGGGATGAAAGAAAGGGGTCGTAGTCAGTTCGATCTGTCCGCGATCCATGAGACGCCGATACATGGGAATGATCTCTTCTACGGCGAGGCGTTGAATCGACAAAATTTCATGTTTGTCCTCTTCAGTGAAGCCACGATTTTTCTGGCGCAGTGCGGCCAGTCGGGGATATTGTCGGAGGGTGCCGTATCCGAACCAGGCCAGATTATGCCAGATTTGTAGATCCAACAACTCCTGAGTGGAAAACTGACAGGCGATACGACGCAGATCGTGTCCATGTACGTCCAACCCTCGTTTCACCAACAATTCATGATATCGTGGGAAGGGCCGAACCATCGTCGCCCAATTGGCGGAAAAAAAGTGGCTGACCAGAAAGGCCTTTTCCTCAAGCGTCAGGCCGGCCGCGGGCCGCTGGGCTTGTTCAAAAAAGAGATCGAGGACCTTGCCGGTTGCGATTTCTTTTAACTGCAGGAGGAGGGACGGGGTAAAATTGAACGTTGCATGAACTTCTGGGAATTGTTCCAGGAGATAGGCCATATCGTAGTAGGCTTTCATGGCATGCAGGCGTACCCATGGCATACTGGCGGAGCCCGCCAGCGGATCGGTGTAGTAAGGCTGGTGCATGTGCCAGAGAAGGCATACGTGGATATGCTTCATCGACGGTGATTTCCCTTCGTTTCAGAAGTATGTCATAGGGGTTGTGTGCCTGCAATCTTCGGTAGGATCTGCAGCCCTCCGTCATACTGATTATCTATGAGGGATTGAGATGCCGACGTTTTTGCGATACTGGGGGCCGGTGTGTGCCTATGCGGGCCTCATTTTTTACTTGTCCTCGTTGTCCCATCCGGAAGAGCACCTGCCGATTGTCAACCATTTCAGCGATAAGGTCTTGCATGCGGTAGAGTATGCGGTATTCGGCGCGTTGTGTTTTCGAGCCTTCCAAGGGACCCTGAATGCCTCGTGGAGGCGGTGGTCGATTCCATTGGCCATTGTGGTGGCGTCGTTCTATGGGATGACCGACGAATTTCATCAGTCGTTTGTTCCGTTTCGATACTCGCATGTGCTCGATTGGGTGGCTGATACGATTGGAGCCACACTCGGTGTGTTTGCCATGCATCGAGCAATCAATTTCACACCGGCGAACTCGATTCCCGAAGCGGAGCCCTAGCCACGAACGAATATGGTGTGTTCGTGACAAGTTGAGAGGCGCTCGGTATAATTCCTCACCTATGGCGACGGCGAATCCCGCACCTCCCAAATCTCCATTGCCTCCTCCCGATCACGCGCTGGTCGCACAGACGATCAAGACCTACCTTCCTTCCGGCTTGGTGTTCAGGGAATTGATTCCGTTGGCAGGAGATGCGTCGAACCGTCGGTATTATCGCGCCATGGCGGCGGGTGGACCGCCGCATTCTGTGATCGTGATGCAATTGGCCGAGCCAGAGGCGTTTAAGCAGTCTGAAGAGGCGGTCAGCGGCGCGGTGTATCAAATTTCAGAACTGCCCTTCATCAACATCATGGTCCACCTCGCCAAGGCCAACGTATCAGTCCCGGCGCTTCATCACTACGATCGATCAGCCGGATTGCTCTATCTTGAAGATTTCGGTGATGTCACGTTGGCGGAAGCCGTCAGCCGCGCGGATGCCCCGAGCCTAGAGGCACGTTACAAACAAGCCATTAATGTGTTGGTGCAGATGCAATTCAACGCGACAACTCCGGCAGATCTTGGTTGTTTGGCGTTTCACCGCAGTTTCGACGCGCCGTTACTGATGTGGGAGTTTGATCATTTTTTGGAGTACGGGATCGAGGCGCGCAATGGCCGACCGTTACCCGAAGAAGATAAAACGGGCATTCGGCGCGAGTTCGAACGTATCGCCGACCTGTTGGCCGAGCAGCCTCGTGTCTTCGTCCATCGAGACTATCACTCGCGCAACCTGATGGTGGACGGATTGCGGCTTGGCGTCATTGATTTTCAGGATGCCCTGATGGGGCCAGGGACCTATGACTTGGCCTCGCTTTTGCGGGACGCGTACATTCAACTGGACGAAGCTCTCATCGACGATTTGGTGGACTATTATCTCAATCAACTGGCGGAGCGCCGTTTTGTCTGGGCCAATCGTGCCGCGTTTCGCCGCCTGTTCGATCTGACGAGTATTCAGCGAAATTTGAAGGCAGCCGGCCGGTTTGTCTATATCGATCGAGTCAAGGGCAACCCAAAATTCCTGGAGGACATCCCTCGCGTCTTGGGTTATGTCAAACGCAACGTAGAAAAATATCCGGAACTGGATACACTCCGAAAGTACCTCACTCCCTATGTGCGGGAATTGCAGTAGAGGACTGAGAGATGAGGACTGAAGACTGAGCGTCGGATCATCGACTCAGCGCCCAGCACTCAGTCCTTAGCACTGATCGCATGAAGGCCATGATTCTTGCGGCAGGTCTTGGGACCCGCCTCCGTCCCTTAACGAACACCATTCCTAAGCCGCTCTTGCCGATCGGAGGAACTCCGCTCATTGTCTGGAATCTCCTGCTCTTGAGGCGACATGGGTTTCATCAGATCGTCGTCAATCTTCATCACCTGGGTCCCATGATTGAACAGGCTCTGGGTGACGGTTCGAAATTTGGGGTTCGGATAGTGTACTCGCATGAACCGGTCATCTTGGGCACGGGCGGGGGCATCAAACAAGCTGAGCCCCACTTTTCAGGTGATCCGGTGTTGATCCTGAACGGAGATACGCTGGTTGAATTGGACCTTGGGGCGCTCTGGGATTTCCATCACACCCGCCAAGCGGCGGCGACATTGGTGCTGCGAGAGGATGCAGACGCTGCGCAGTGGGGGCTCGTTGAGGTGGGAGCGAACGATCAGATTCTACGCATTACGGGAAACGGTCTCTCGAGTCCGTCTCCAGCCATCCCCAGGATGTTCGCCGGAATTCACATTTTACATCCGCGACTGCTGCGGCAGGTGCCGAAGGAAGTCCCCTCTTCGATCATCCCCCCATATGTGGCAGCCATTGAGCGAGGAGAACGGGTACTGGGTTACGATCTACAGGGCTACTGGTCGGACATTGGAACGGCCGAGAGGTATACGCAAGCCGAGAAGGATGCGCGAGCTGGGCTGATTCGTCTGGCTGATCGCCAGCCGTTAGAGCCACATGCCCCACCTGACTGAAGGCGGGGTCCCGTCGGCCAGCATGCGTGCTCTTGCTAGTCTTTCTGTTGTTTGAGCAGTCGGGCAAGATAGGTGCGCTGGAGCTTGAGCGAGTCCGCGGCCTTCGTTTGGTTACCATCGGCCCGTTCCATCGCACGATGGATGATATAGCGGCTATGGTGCTCCATTGATTCGTGATAGGGCAAGTCCAGATAGGGCAGCGGGGTATCATCTCGTCGGCGGAGGCCGGCGTCATCCGCCATCAACGCCAACATATCCGGCTCAATGGTATCTTTTTGACTCAAGACAACCGCGCGTGCGATCACATTGTCCAACTCTCGAATATTGCCCGGCCACGGATAACGGGCCAAGGCATCGAGCGCGGGCGGACTGAGGGTCATGCCGGGTCGCTTTGCGTCTCTGGTGTGGCGATCGAGGAAGAACTGTGCAAGGGCCGAAACGTCTCCTTGTCGCTCACGGAGCGGTGGCAGCGTCAGGGTCACGACATTCAGCCGAAAGTAGAGATCTTCTCGGAACTGCCCTGCCTTCACGGCTTGCCTGAGGTCTCTGTTGGTGGCGGCGATGATGCGAATGTTGACCGAAAC
>CABVRV010000169.1 GCA_902500755.1 uncultured Nitrospira sp. | reverse complement strand
TTGTGGCCAACTGGTAGCGGGATTATAGGTGCCGCTGGAGAGGAAGGTCAAGAAAGGAGGTGGCGCCATGTGGCTAAGGACACGGATAGCATATGGGTGGAAAACTCCACCTGAGTTTCAGTACACTCTGCTCTGACTAAAGCCGCCTTGCTCGACTGAAGAGCTGTCCCAGAACCTCTTAACTACTTCTCATAGGGAATGCCATGGGGATCTTGAGTAGACTGTTCAACATGCCGTCGTTCAACGGCGCCACCAACGCCCTTCTGGTTGAGCTGGCCCTACCCGAGCTCACGGAAGCACAACGTGCTCAGCTGAAGGGCCGAGCCATTGACCTGTTCAAAACCCATCGGTCTTCGGACGGACCACCGGAGGCCGTCCTGGTGGAACTGAACCAAATACCTCGCATCTTCCAGTTAAACGTGTTGGCTCTTGCGATGAAAGACCTTGGCCACCCGCTTCCGCTGAAGAAAGAAAAGTTTCAGAAGATCACGGATCCTTTCGATCTAAGCCATGCGGACGAGCACGCCTTGCGAGCAGTCGCGCGGCGCTTGAAGTGGCAGTACGGTATTGAGGTCTGGATCGCAGAAGAGTCGATCAGTTTCGACTCATGGTAGTTGAAGGATCGGCTTGACAGACCTCTGAGGCACGGTTATTCTTCTTTCGCGCTTTAATTCGGTCAGGAGGCATAAGAGACACGATGCGTAATCCGGCTTTGCGAATGCTATTCTTCCTGGTTCTACTCGTTCCTATTTTGCTGCTGATGCCTCATGCTCAAGCGGCCGACTTCAAGATGGGCGTGGTAGACCCGCAGTCCGTGCTAGAAAAATCTAAAGCCGGTAAGCGAGCGCTCGACGGATTAAAGGAATACGTCTCAATCAGGCAGAAGCTGCTCGCCAAGGATGAAGAAGATCTTCGCAATCAAGAAAAGCAATTAAAAGAGCAAGCGATCAAGTTGAGCGACGCGGAAAAGAAAGAGAAGGAAACCCAGTTCAGGACGAAGGTTCAGGACTTCCAAAAGCGCGCGCAGGAGTTCAACCAAGAGCTCCAGAAGAAACAGAAGGAGTTGGTCGACGAATACATGAAAAAAATCTCCGTGGCGACGCAAGCGGTCGCCGAAAAAGGAGGCGTGGCGCTCGTTGTCGATAAGGGCAGTGAACAGACGGTGAAGATTGTCATCTACAATAAGGATACGATCGACTTAACCGAGCAAGTCATTAAGGAGTTTGATCGCACGAACAAGTAAGACAGACGACGGTATTCACCCTATTCTAGTGGGTACCCAGCCTCTCGCCACGCACGGATGCCTCCCTCCATCGATCTCACATTCTGATACCCCATCTGCTGCAAGGCATCAGCCGCGAGCGCCGAGCGAAAGCCACCTCCGCAATACAGCACGATCTCGTCCTGCTTGTCAGCGACCACCGACTCGATATCCCGCTCAATGATTCCCTTCCCAAGATGACGAGCGCCTCGAACATGGTCCTTGGCGAATTCATGGTCCTCTCGAATATCAATAAAATGGAACGACTCTCCTCGGTCAAGACGAGTCTTCACCTCGGCCACGCTACACTCCTGGATACGTCGTTTCACCTGTTCGACAAGTTGCAAGAACCCCGGATTATGCTTCACGCCGCCTCCTCTCTATTCAAAACAGCGATCCCTGTGCCACACCCGGACGACGAAATGTCTGTGGAACCGCGATCGTAACATCCTCAGTAAATCCTGCCCGCCGTTTGGCCAGAGCAAATAACTGCTCGATCAACCTCCAATATGGTCCTTGCCCCGTCTGCCGCTTGAAGAATCGACTCTCCGTCAACGTCCCACCCCTCACCTCACTCAATCGGTTCGTAATTTTCCCGATCCGCTCCGGAAAGGCCTCCTGCATCCGTTCCAAAAACACCGACTCCACACTGCCAGACAGTCTCAACAAACTATACGTCGCAGCACAGGCCCCAGAGTGACGCGCACGTTCCAACAGTTCGGCAATGGCATCATCGTTCAGACCAGGAATGATCGGTGCGATCGAAAGACCGGTGGGAATGCCAGCGTCGGAGAGCGCTTTCATGGCAGAGAACCGTTTTGTAATCGACGGAGCCTGGGGCTCTACCTTCCTGGCCATCTCGTCTGACGCAAAGGGAATACTGAAGTAGACCAGGACCCAGGCCTCATGGTGCAACTGCATGAGCACATCAAGATCGCGGAGAACCAACGCGCCCTTCGTAATAATTCCCACAGGATTGCGATAGTCTGCGCAGACTTGCAAACAGGCACGGGTCAACCCGTACTCTGCCTCAATCGGCTGGTAACAGTCGGTATTTCCTGAAAAGACGATCAGCTCTCCTGACCACGAAGACTTCTCAAACTGCTGCCGAAGTAATCGTGGGGCCTCTTCCTTCACCACGATTTTGCTCTCAAAATCAGTGCCGGCGCCGAATCCCCAATACTCATGCGTCGGGCGCGCATAGCAATAGGCACAGGCATGAAAGCAGCCTCGATAGGGATTGACACTCCATCGAAACGGCAAATCCGGACTATCGTTGCGGCTCAGGATCTCTCGCGTCTCATCTGTATACACCGTCAACTTCGGCGACGCAGGCGGTTCCAGAAGTTCCCGATGTCTGGATTCAAATGGATTCGGAGGATTTGCGATTGGACGCATCCCACACATCCTCTCCTTCACACCGGTTCGATGTCAATTCGCCTACCGGAGTAGTCAGTTTACGTCGTCTGGATTGGCTGTTTCATTGACTCTCCGGAAATCGGGTGCTAGATTCCAACCGCTTTTTAAGGAGCAATCCGTGTACGATCTGAAGCAACTCCGCGAAAACCTCGACGACATCCGCACCGCTCTCGGACGACGCGGGAACGATGTTCCGTGGGATGCTCTTCGCACATTGAGCGAAGAGCGACGTACGCACACTATGCAGGTTGAACAGCTGAGACAAGATCTCAATAAGGGCTCTGAAGAGGTCGCTCGGCTGCGCCGAGCCAAAGAACCGGCCGAAGCAGCCATGGCCTCGATGAAGCAGTTAGGAGATCGCATTAAGGATGTCGAGGGGAACTTGCGAAAAGTTGAGGAGGCCCTCGGTGACGTCGCCCTCCGTATCCCCAATCTCCCCCATGCCTCGGTCCCGGTGGGAGCTGATGCCTCGGAGAATGTCGAGGTCCGTCGATGGGGCTCTCTTCCTTCTTTTTCGACCCCACCCAAACCACATTGGGAAATCGGAGAGGGTCTTGGCATCTTGGACTTTGATCGAGCTGCGAAGATTGCCGGGGCCCGGTTTTCCGTCATGACGGGAGCCGGGGCAAGGCTGGAACGCGCACTGATCAATTTCATGCTCAATACGCACACCACCCAACACGAGTATCGAGAAGTGATTCCTCCTCTCATGGTCAATCGTGCAGCGATGACAGGGACGGGCCAGCTACCCAAGTTTGAAGACGATCTCTTTCGTCTAAAAGACGAAGACTACTTTTTGATCCCAACCGCGGAAGTGCCGGTGACGAATCTGCATCGAGAAGAGATCCTGGCCGGAGACAGCCTGCCCCTTCGCTATACTGCCTACACCCCATGTTTTAGGCGCGAGGCAGGATCGTATGGGAAGGACACGCGAGGCCTCATCCGATTGCATCAGTTCAACAAAGTCGAACTCGTTTCCTTTACAACGCCTGATAAATCTTATGAAGAACTGGAACGGTTGACGGGGCACGCGGAATCGATTTTACAAAGCTTGAAGCTTCCCTATCGCGTAATCACGCTCTGCACCGGGGATATGGGATTCTCCGCCGCCAAAACCTACGATATCGAAGTATGGCTCCCGTCCCAGCAACAATACCGAGAGATCTCGTCCTGCAGCAATTTCGAGTCGTTTCAGGCCAGGCGCGCGAGCATCAAATATCGGCCAACCGGAGGAAAGAAAGAGGCAAAGGCCGACTTTGTCCACACGCTCAATGGTTCTGGACTGGCCGTCGGACGAACCGTGGTGGCGATCTTGGAAAATTTTCAGCAGCCTGACGGCTCAGTTGAGATACCATCAGTCCTGCGGCCATATATGGGAAGGCTGGAAAGAATACAGA
>CABVRV010000168.1 GCA_902500755.1 uncultured Nitrospira sp. | reverse complement strand
CGAACACCGGGCGCGAAAACTCCAGGCACACAAAACGGCCGCCGGGCTTCATGACACGGCGGATTTCCTGTACCGCTTGGGGTAAGTCTCCGACATTGCGCATGCAAAATCCGGTCGTCACCGCATCAAAGGTATTCTCGCCGAATCCTAAATGTTCGGCGCTGGCCTGGAGGCAGGTAATCTTCTCCGACAGGCCTTTCCTCCCGACTTTCTTGAGACCCTTCGCGAGCATCGCATGGTTCAGATCCGAGGCAATGACACGTCCCTTGGGTCCCATCCGCGATTCCACGAGCAGAGCGAGATCGGCGGTGCCGGCTCCGACATCAAGGGCGGTTCCCCGTCCGACCGGGGCGATAAAGGAAGCCGTGATTTTCTTCCAATAATAATGGAGGCCGAAACTCAAAAGCGTGTTATTGAGGTCGTAGGTACTTGCAATGGAGGTGAACATCCGCTGAACGGCATCTTCGCGCGCTTGTCCGGACCACGTGGAGACCACCTTTGCCGGGGCTTGGGAGTCCCGCGCTAAATGAGGGCGTTCGGTTTTCACCATTTGATCGTGGTAGCACCCGGTTTCTTGTTTTGTCAAGGTAGCCGACTGCGCGCTATCTGTTACAGTAATACGGCTTCCAAACAAACTCTGTTCGCATCGAGATGCCTCGGCAATGTCTGCGCCCTCCCAATTCCACGTCTTTTTCAGCGCCGTCTCGTCGGAGGTTCGGCTCGAGCAGGCAAGGCTGAAGGATTCGCTTCAGAAGAAGGGGCTTCACGTTGCCTCGCAGAAGTTCAAGTAAGGACGTTCAATCCTTCTGGAAGCGGCGCAGGAGGTCGAGGATCTAGTGGGAGGCTGAGGCTAGGCTACGGACGGCCGCTCTTCCTGAAACAATCTCAAGAATGTCGATGTCGAGGTCCCATCCGATCGCTCGACATGGCGGTCTTGATTGTTGAGGGGAAAGTGGCGTCACTCTCCGAACAACGTCAGGTCAGATACGATCTGAAAGTGTCGTTTATTGCGGGTCATCAAGGGAAGCCGTTTGACGAGAGTGGTCGCAGCAATTAGTGCGTCGCTCTGTGCGAGGGAAGGATAGCGACGGCGAAGGTCGGAGTATCGGGCGGCTATCGAATCAGTGAGTGCGATGAGTCTACAGCGAGTCAATTCGGCCAGGATGGAGGCGCGTTCGCTGTCGCGGAGTCCGGGCTTGGTAAGCAATTCTTTTTTGGTGATGATCGAGTAGTAGACTGCGAACCGACTGGAATCGAACAATGCGTGGAATCGACCCGTGTTGAAATAATCGATGAAAATGTCGGTGTCTACGAGGAATGAGACTTTTGCCATGCCGCAATCTCGTCCAGAAACGCCTCGTCAGACTGCTTGCGTCCCTGCTTTCGCAGCGCGCTCACATAGGCGGCGCTGTCCTCGACATCGGCATGCCCGTACGGGCTGAACTTTTCCCTCACGAGACCTTCCAGCAAGGTGACCGGATACACGCCTCGACGCTTGGCAGCTTTAACGACCGCGCTTTTCAACGTCGGATCGAATGAAAGCGTCCACTTTTCTTTTTTCAAAGCCGTTTTAGGCATAGGGCCTCTTCTTAATACCATACGTATACTAGACGTACGGTAGGACGGTGTCAAGAACGAAGCACTAATGCTATAATTCCCCCTCCTATGGGCAATTCTATCATCATCAAGGGTGCGCGGGAGCACAATCTCAAGAATATCGATGTGGAAATTCCCCGCGACAAGCTGGTCGTGATCACCGGCTTGAGCGGGTCCGGCAAGTCGTCGTTGGCCTTCGATACCATCTATGCAGAAGGGCAGCGGCGGTATGTCGAATCGTTATCGGCGTATGCGCGACAGTTTCTCGAACAGATGGGGAAGCCGGATGTCGATTCGATTGAAGGCCTGTCGCCCGCCATCTCCATCGAACAGAAGAGCACCAGCCACAATCCTCGTTCCACCGTCGGAACCGTCACGGAGATCTATGACTATCTCCGGCTCCTTTTTGCCCGGGTCGGGCATCCTTACTGTTTTCAATGTGGGGAAGAGATCGCCGCGCAGACCGTCCAGCAGATGGTCGATGCGATTGCCTCGCAGCCGGAAGGCGTGAAGTTTCAGATTCTGGCCCCGATTGTCCGTGGTCGGAAGGGTGAGTACCGCAAAGAGCTGTTGGAAATGCGCAAGGCGGGCTATGTCCGCGCCCGCGTCGACGGAAAAATTATTGATCTCGGCGAGGAGATCTCGCTGGATAAACAGAAAAAACATACAATTGAGATTATCGTCGATCGGCTGGTCATGAAATCCGGTGATGCGCTCATGCGGCGACTGGCCGATTCCGTGGAAACGTCGGTCAAACTCACTGGGGGGCTGGTCGGGGTACTGACCGAAGACGGGAAGACCAGGTTGTACAGCGACAGACTCGCTTGCATCTGGTGCGGTATCAGTTACCCCGAAGTCACGCCGCGAGTGTTTTCCTTCAATAGCCCTCACGGCGCCTGTCCGGCTTGCGATGGCATCGGCTATGTCATGCCTCCTGGTTGTCCGGAGGAAGAGGACTTCACACTGTTGGAGCCCTGCGAGGTCTGTCATGGCGCGCGCCTCAGGCCGGAAAGCTTGTCGATCAAATTAGCGAAGAAGTCGATCGCTGAGGTCACCAGCCTGTCGGTGCGCGCGACGGCTGATTTTTTCCACTCTCTCAAATTTTCCGACCGCGAGCTTGTGATCGCCCATCGGATCTTGAAAGAAATTCGTGAGCGACTCGGCTTTCTCGTCAATGTCGGATTGGACTACCTGACGCTCGATCGGGCAGCGGCGACGCTGTCTGGCGGCGAGGGGCAACGGATCAGACTAGCGACGCAGATCGGCTCCGGACTCGTCGGAGTGCTATACATCCTCGATGAACCGTCTATCGGACTGCATCAACGAGACAATCGTCGGTTATTGCAGACGTTGCTCAGGTTACGAGACCTCGGCAATACGGTCGTCGTGGTTGAGCACGATGCCGAGACGATGCAGGCAGCTGATCATCTGCTCGACATGGGGCCTGGTGCCGGTTCACAGGGCGGGCATGTCATCGCACAGGGGACGCCTCCACAGATCATGGGCGATCCCAATTCGCTGACCGGCCAATACCTGCGCGGAATCCAGACCGTCTCGGTACCGCAGCGGCAGCGGAAGGCGAGGGGAACACTGTTTGTGGTCGGGGCCCAGAAGCACAACCTGAAGAATGTCACGGCGCGTATTCCGTTGGGACTCTTCACCTGCGTGACGGGGGTCTCCGGATCAGGCAAGAGCACGTTGGTACTGGAGGTGCTGTTCCATTCGCTGTCTCAACTCCTCTACCACAAGAAACCGAAAATCGATGGGTGCAAAGAACTTAAGGGTGTCGACGCGCTCGACAAGGTGATCGACATCGATCAATCGCCCATCGGCCGGACTCCACGGTCGAACCCAGCGACCTATACGGGCCTGTTTAGCTACATTCGAGATCTTTACTCCAATCTGCCGGAGTCACGAGTGCGGGGTTATAAGCCTGGACGCTATAGCTTCAACGTAAAGGGCGGACGGTGTGAGGCCTGCCAGGGCGACGGGCTCATTAAGATCGAGATGCATTTCCTGCCGGATGTCTATGTGACCTGCGAGGTCTGCAAAGGCCAACGCTACAATCGTGAGACGCTGGAGATTCTCCACAAGGGGAAGAGTATTGCCGATGTCCTGAACATGACGGTAGACGATGCGTTGGAATTCTTTGAGCACATTCCGTTGATTAAAGCGAAGCTCCAGACCCTGCACGATGTTGGGTTACATTATGTGAAGCTCGGCCAATCGGCGACGACACTTTCCGGTGGCGAAGCCCAGCGAGTGAAACTGTCACGCGAGCTTTCCAAGCGTGCGACCGGGCGCACGATGTACATCCTCGACGAGCCTACAACCGGGTTGCACTTTGCCGACGTGCAGCGATTGCTCGATGTGTTGGATCGGTTGGTCGAAGCCGGCAACACGGTGCTGGTCATCGAACACAATCTCGACGTTATCAAGAATGCGGATTGGATCATCGATTTGGGGCCCGAGGGCGGAGACCGGGGCGGCGAAATTGTGGCGGAAGGGCCGCCGAAAGAAATTGCGAAGTCGAAGCGGTCGTATACGGGGCAGGTGTTGAA
>CABVRV010000167.1 GCA_902500755.1 uncultured Nitrospira sp. | reverse complement strand
GCACGGATGTCGCCAAAGAAACGGCCGACATGATACTGCTCGACGACAACTTCGCGACGATCGTGAATGCGATCGAAGAAGGCCGCACGGTCTATGACAACATTCGCAAATTTTCGTCCTACATACTGGCGAGCAACGTCCCGGAAATAGTCCCATTTCTTGGTTATGGTTTCATCGGCATGCCGCTGGCCCTCACAATTCCGCAAGTCTTGGCAGTCGACCTCGGAACCGACATGATCCCCGCCCTGGGCCTCGGGACAGAGCGGCCCCAATCCGATGTCATGGACCTTCCGCCACGCTCACGAAGTGAACGGCTGCTGAGCCTCCCAATCCTGCTGCGGGCTTATCTTTTTCTCGGAGTCATCGAAACGGCCGTGGCGATGGGAGGGTTCTTTCTCTTCCTCTACAGTCAAGGTTGGACATGGGGAACTCACCTCGATTGGTCCTCTCCATTATATAGGGAGGCAACAACCGTCACCTTTGCTGGAATCGTCCTGGCCCAGGTGGCCAACGTCTTCGCCTGCCGGTCTGATCATCTCTCGGTATCCAAACTCGGATGGCGGACCAATCCATTGATTTGGTGGGGAATACTTACAGAACTCATCATTCTGTCGCTGATTGCCTACACGCCGATTGGAAACGAGATCTTCGGAACCAGTCCTTTGCCGCTCTGGATCTTCGGGCCACTCGCGCTGGGTGCTCTGGCAATCCTCCTGGCGGAGGAAGGTCGGAAGGCCATCGTGAATCGACTCCGCCGCTAACGATAGGCGAGCCAGCCGGTCACCTCATCACATGTCACTCTATCCACACTTCTAGCAGTTCACCCAACCCGCTTGCAAGAAACCTTTCGTAAGAAATCATCACAGTTCATTTGTAAGCTCGAATGTCGCGCAGATAGTCTTGAATGGCCTGTGTGGCAAGATCAAAGCACTCACAGCTCATAATGCGCAACTTTTCAATGCTGATCAGCTCCACTTTTCCGTAGCTATAACGGACCATGTCATTGCGTTGAAACGCCGACAGTGCTTCCGTCACAGTTACCCGCTGGGAACCTAGTTGATCCGCGAGGAATTCATGGGTGAATGGGAAAACGGTCTCGTTCGTCCGATGATGGTGCGCCAACAGCCAACGAGCCAACCGCTGCTCGACGGAGTGCCACTGACTGCAGCCGACGGAAATCACCGCATGGCGAAACAGCATGGCACTAAAACGTCGAACCATCCTCGCAAATACAGGCGTATCAGGAAGTATGCCGACGAGAGTGGCCGTGTCCATACGCAAGGTTTCCCCGCCGATCTGCACGATCGTATGCGTGGGTGAGACGGTAAGCCCATCCAAGACATCCGGACAGGCACACCCCTCCTTTCCGACGACCGCCACTTCGAGCACACGGCCGCTTTGCTCCATATCCATCACGCTGATGGCGGATTCGAGGGGAAAGTACAGGTACCGCAATGGACTGCTTACAAGATTCAGTTCCTGTTTCGTATGCAGCATGACGAGTTTTGCATGCGATCCCAACGCTTGCTTTTCGGAAAGGGGAAGCATCGTCAGGAGCTGGTGTCGGTCGAATTCCACCGTCATAAAAAAAGCGTACACCGTTAGCGAGAGCTTTTGCTAGGGCATGCCCTAGGTGACTCAAAAAACTTTGTGTGCTTGGCCTAGCGTCCCGATGTCCTTTTTCTTCCGGCGAAATAGCATTCGCATACGATCGCGACCAGACGCTCCCGAGTTTCCATCCGGATCGACCCACGGCCGCGCTGAACCAGGCCGGTGGTTTCGAAGTCGTTGAGGACTTGTACTATGCTCTGGCGATACACGCCTAGAATGCCCGCCAGCATTTCCTGAGTGACCGGAATTTCCGACGTGTCGCCCTTATCCATCGCGGTCAACAACCAGCGCGCGCATCGCTGCTCCAAAGAGTGCAGCCGATTGCATGTGACCGACAGCGCCAGCTCAATGAACAACAGACTCAAATATCGGCGCAAAGAGCGAGCCATCGACAAGCTCGAGTCCGCGGCCGATATGAAGGCGTCGCTTTTCATCCGAATCACAGTCCCCGGAATAACGGTCACAACCTTCGTTAATGCACCATGCTCGCGGGTGGTCATGCTGTTCAGAAGGGCGCTCATGCCGGTGAAGCCCTCACGACCAACCATGGCCAGTTCCACCGTTGAGCCATCCGAAGTCGGCATGAGCATGGACATGAGGGCCGAAATAGGGAAGTAAATGAACTGGATGGGTTCCCCTGCTTGGTGCAGCACCTCCTTGGCGTCGACCTCCCTCACTTGCATGTGCGGAATAAGCTTGGAGAAGTCCTCGAACGGAATGTATTGCAATACCAAATTGTTCCGGGCATATCGCGCGACATCCACTCAGGCCTCTCCTTTGCAGAACGGCGAGAATAGCCCAGAACGTCTCGGAGATTCTGTCGTCTGGCCGACATTGTTCACTCCACAACCGATCCCGTGAGTCGATTATTCGCTTTTAGCGGCAAATAGTGTGGACTCCTTAAGAATCTGTCTTTTGTCACCTAGACGACAGACGCGCGCGCGAGAACACGCGTAGCATGCTCAACTTTGGGTTATAGACCCTATGAGAATGACTACACTTCAACAAGTGCGGAGTTATGGCAGATAGTCGCAAGACGGCACACGCCTGAACTTTCGGATCGGGAGGGCATCAATGATTCCATTGCGAAAAGAGGTTCAAGACTTTGCGAGGTCATGCGAGAAGCTTCTCTCACTTTGCATGACGCCGGGCAACGAACCGTTAAGAGAGGAGGAGCGCCAACTGATCGGCTACTACATGGATGAACTCAGTCGGCTGACGACATGACTGAGCAAATTTCTGAATGCATTCGAGTCGTCGATCAGGCGATCACTTGTGATCAGAGACACTCTTGTCTAAAGAATTCGCTGCCGACGAACTCATCTCCGCGATCCTAAAATGCTACTATGAGCGGGTTGCCAGTCCGTAGGCGCTATTCACTTTTCACTGCTTCATCCAAAATCCGTCAATCTATATGGTGAGCACGACCTCCACCTCGCCAACTCGGCGGGCAACCCTCACCGCCACTTCACTCTCATGTCGATCGAGTACGAGATCGAGATGGGCCGCTCCGACCGAGAGGTTCTGAATCTGAACCCGCTCAAGGAACGGTGGAAGCACGGGGCGGTCGAAACTGACAAGGCGACGAGTTCCATCGATTTGCAAGCCTAGACAGGCTTGTAGTAGCTGGAAACCGGCGCCGGCTGCCCAGGCTTGTGGAGAGCAAGCCGTCGGATAGAGCGTGGGGCTTTCGCCGGGACGTCGAGAGAATCCGCAGAATAATTCCGGCAGCCGATGAAGCGCGATAAACAGGCTGGCATCGAAGATTCCGGTTAACACCTTCATGGCTCCTTGCTTGTCGCCGTAATCCGCCATGCCAGCCGCAATCATGGCGTTGTCGTGAGGCCACACCGACCCATTATGGTAGGACATCGGGTTGTATCGTGCCTCGGAGGTCGCGATCGTACGGATGCCCCATCCGCTGAAACATTCCTCACCCAAGAGCGCGTGCGCTGTCCGAAGCCCACGCTTCTGCTCGGCTATGCCCCCATACAGACAATGACCCGCGTTCGAGGACCGCACACGACACGGCTGCCCCCGTCCGTCCAGAGCAAGGGCGTAAGAGCTTAATTCCTCGCACCAAAACGCCTGCTCGAATCGTTCCTGAAGTGCGTCCGCTTCTTTCAGCAAACGATCGGCCTGATCGCGATCCCCTAGAACCTGCGCCATATCCGCTGCTGCTCGCTTGGCTCGATACACGTAGGCCTGGACCTCGCACAGTGCAACCGGCCCCTCTACCGCTGTCCCGTCGGCATGAAAAATGGAATCGTGTGAATCTTTCCATCCTTGATGCACGAGGCCCTTGGCAGACCGTCGAGCATAGGTTGTGAAACCCATGCCCGTTGGATCACCAGCCTGATCAATCCACTCGAGTGCGCGCTGAACATGTGGCCAGAGCGTGGCAAGAAACCCGCGATCGCCGCTTCGGTTGTAGTAGGCGCCTGCCAGGACAATGAACAATGGGGTCGCGTCGACGCTCCCGTAGTATCGACCGAATGGGATTTCCCCCAGCGCGGCCATCTCACCTTGACGAGTCTCGTGCAATATTTTGCCGATCTCCGCATCCTGCTCCGGCCGAG
>CABVRV010000166.1 GCA_902500755.1 uncultured Nitrospira sp. | reverse complement strand
TAGCAGAGTATGCCGAACAAGCCGATCGACACAAGATCACACTCCTGGTGAATCAAAGTGTGATTGTTTCAACAGAAATGGGGGAATTAGTGATCGTCGGTGTCGATGATCCGTCGTTGCATCGAGCCGATCTGCGATGTGTCCCGCCTCCTGCCGACCGTCGCTGTACGTTGTTACTGGCTCATGCCCCGAACATCCTCGACCATGTGGAAGACCATCATGCCATTGACCTGATCCTCTGTGGACATAGTCATGGTGGGCAGTGGAGGGTACCGGGGATTCCAACCTTCTGGCTTCCTCCCGGCTGCAACGGTCGCGTGGCAGGCTGGCACAAATCCGGCCGGCACAGGTTGTACGTCAACCGAGGGTTAGGGTGGTCCTTCCTGCCGTTTCGTTTCAACTGTCGGCCTGAGATTGCCGTGATCGAGTGGATCGAAGAACAGACTCCAACTCCGACCACCTAACGGTTACTCACGCATTCGTTCCAGTGCTTCTCTAGCTCGACTTCTGACAGTTTGGTCCCAATCCTGTTCCATGACCACTTGTAGTCGTTCACGCGTGTCGGTCGCCCGGAGTCGTCCCAACCCTAAAGCGGCGCAGGAACGCACGTAGGCATGGTCATCTTCCAGTGCTTTGAGCAACAACGGCACTACCGACTGATCTCCCAACGCCCCCAAGTGACTGGCCGCCATCCCTCTGATGCGATGTTGTTTATCACCCAAAGCTCGTTGCAAGGTCGTTTCAAATAGTTCCTTCAAGGCCGGAACGGCCGAATCCAGTCCATCAATCCGGTATTCATTGTTTTCCAGCAAGGCAAAGGCAAGATCCAGTCGTTTCTCCTGGATGGTCGCTTGCTCAAATAATGCCAGAAGTCGGGCTCGTTCCATGGATCTGGCGCGGCGACGACGAAACGCGCTGATTGGAATGAACAACAAGAGAGCGGACACAAGGACCATCGCCGCCATTGGGACAGCCTGATCGACGATGTAGTCCTGTGTATCCAGTGACAGCCTTTTCCACATCCACACTCCGGCCACGATGAGGCCAATCACTACGATAAGCCAAGTGAGGTTGATCGGTACCTGGTCGTGCGGTTTGGATTCGGCCATGAGAGGGCGATCATACGAATGTCATCGAGGAATCGTCAATGAATTGGTAGTACGGGAAGTCATTGGCTTGACCCGGCTTTCTGCTTAAGACTATCCTGCCGTAGCCATAGTGCGACGATCTTGCTCATGCGTCTAACCATTCTCGGCTCCGGGACCAATGTGCATCCGATCCGTGCCGCCGCCGGCTATCTGGTACGGACGGATCAACACATTCTCTTGGACTTCGGCCCACGCACATTGATGAATCTGGTCAAGACCGGTGTGAACAGGCACAGGATCACGCACATCTTGTTTTCACATTTTCATGCGGACCACTTTTCCGACTTCATCACCTTCTTCTTCGACGCCGTCATCTATACCAAGTATGGCGGGGGCCATCGGCCGGGGATGACCCTGATTGGTCCCAAGGGCACGATTCGGCTCTTACAGTCGATCATGAAGAGCTTCCCCAGCTTTTCGCCGGCGCCGTTCCGTGTGGTTATGAAGGAAGTCACCGATAAACCGTTTACGATCGGGGACACCCGTATCGTTCCCAAACCCGTTGTGCACGTTCCCGATCTCTCCAGTGTCGGCTATCGGATTGAGTACCGGGGGAAGACGGTCGTCTATTCAGGAGATACACAATACTGTGACGAGGTGATCGCGTTGTGTAAGGAGGCCGACCTGGCCGTGCTCGATTGCTCGTTTCCGGCTAATCGCCCCGGCCCTGCCCATCTGCACGCCGGACAATGCGGTCAGGTGGCAAAGGAGGCTGGTATTGGCCAGCTCGTCCTCTCGCATTTCTATCCGATCGCGGATCGGTACGACGTCAGAGCGCAAGCAGCGGAACAGTATCGGGGAAAGATTTTGAAAGGAAAGGATCTACTGACGATTCGAGTCTAGCTTACAGCCCCTCTTCACGGGGAGCTCCGCCGAGAATCTCGATGAACGTGGTCAAACGGTCGGTTTTGACTGAGTCACCGGCCTTGGAGTAAATCGCGAGGAGATTCTTGACCATCCGTGACAGGATCGCACGAACCGGACTTTTCTGCAGGTACTTGTCATCGAACCCGTAGCCGGCTTCCGTCAAAAACCGTGCGCAGTTTTTTTCAGTCAGCAAGGCTCCGCCGTTGAAACAGTCGATAAAAATTTTGTACCGATCGGACTCGTACTTCACCAGAAAATGTCCCGGCATGCCGATGCCGAACACCGGAAGCCGCAGGCGTTGCCCAAGAAAGAGGTAGACGGCAGACAAGCTGATCGGGATGCCGACGCGCCGATCCATGACACAATTAAGGTAGCTGTTCTCAACCTCATAGTAATTCTTGGTGTTCCCTTTAAACCCTTGTTCGGTAAAGAGGTACCGATTGAGCGCATTGACGGCCTCTTCCCCGGACGCTCGACAGCCGATTCGTGCCCGAACTTCATCTGCCATCGCATCTAACCGTTCTCGATAGTGTGTCACATCCAGTGTCGGGTATGCGTATCGAGCGATGAGGAACGCGCCGGTTTCCAGGCACATCACCTCGCCCGCGAGGGTTGCCAGGTTCGTCAGTTCATCTTCCAGTTTTCCTCCTCGGATCTCTTCGAGAACGGACGCGATACGATCACCCATTTCCGGCTGTTCAATTTCCGCTTCCTGGAGAAGTGGGACTGCCGGGGGGCCGATGTCGATGAGTCGCCCGCTGATGGTCTGAACGATTCTATCGTCTTCATCAGACAGGAGGCGAATAAGGGCTCGAATTTTGTTCTCAGGAATCAGCATTCTTACAGGGTTCTCAGTCGTCCGTTACCATGCTCAGCCTGACCCAGCATCGCTGTGATTCGATGATCCGACGGATGCTGCCATCAGTCAAGCGATCGACGCTTCGTCGCGCGATCACCCCATCGCACGGCGAAATGCCTTGGCTCCACCGTACAGACAGAGTGCATCAAACACCAGCATGACGACAATCACCATCCCCACATGAGGTAGCGCCTCGCTCCATCCGGACAGGATGAGAGGGCGCACGGCATCGATCGCCCAGGTCATCGGATTGAACTGCGCTAAGAAACTCATCCATCCAGGCATGGCGGTCAGCGGGACCAACGCGGAGCTGAGGAAAATCATCGGCAGCGATAGAAATCCTAGCACCGAAAAGAAGTCGCCGTGGCTTTTTACGGAGAACGCCATCGCCATGGAGATGGCCGTCAGGCCGACGCCGAACATCATCCCGATCAACAAGATCGTCGCGATGCCGAGGATGCCGGTCGCCGGATGCACGCCGAAGAGATAAGACACTCCAAGAATCACGAGGACCTGCAGTGACGTAATCGCCATGACGAAGATAAACCGGCTTAAAATGACCGAGGTGCGATGAATAGGCGTGGACATCAAACGCTCGAGAAATCCGTTTTCCTTGTCGAACAGCAGATCGACGCCGCCCGCTAAGCCATTGTTCAGGACGGTCATCACAACGACCCCGGCCGCGAGAAAGCTGATGTAGTTCGGCGCCTGCATGACGTCTGTGTCTGCCGCCCGTTGAAACAGGTTCCCGAAAAAAATGAGCCAGAACAGCATGGGCTGTACCAGCGTGAACAGCATGCTGAATTTCTCTCGACTCAACCGTCGGACCCACCGCATCGTCAATGCGCTGATTTCCTGCCAATAATGCTCCACGTGACTCCTTTATGCCGACTCGGCCTCGGGGATCGATTCGGTGATGGCCCGACCCGTATGTGCGATGAACACATCGTCCAAGCGCGGTCGGTTGTACTGAATGAACTCGATCTGGCAACCCAATCGATTGGCCGATTCGAGTATGGTGGGCAGCGCCTTCTCAGGTGATTCTACTCGAATGTCCAACCCCTTCGTGGTTGCTCGAACGGACGTAATGGCCGGGCGACCTTTCAACTCGGTCTCGAGCGTGGGAATCCGGTCGATCTCCTTGAGCGTGAGAGACACGATGTCTCCGCCAAGCGCGATCTTAAGCTCAGCCGGTGCTCCCAGCGTTTTGATCTTGCCGCCGTCGATGATGGCCAGCCGATCGCACAGTTGATCAGCTTCATCCAGATAATTCGTCGTCATCACCACCGTGATGCCCCGGGCCTTGAGCATCCGGACGTATTCCCAAATCCGGAGGCGACTCTGGACGTCGAGGCCTAATGTGGGCTCGTCGAGAAACAA
>CABVRV010000165.1 GCA_902500755.1 uncultured Nitrospira sp. | reverse complement strand
GCTTTTGCGATTGATGGTGCCATCGCGCTTCTCATGACTCATGAGCCAATGATTGATCTTCTTATGCCACATGAGTGGCCTCGATCATCTCTCGAATCGCTAGGCTCTGTTTCCTCACTTCTTTGATACGACGCTGTACCGCTGTCCGGCCCGCCGTCCTGTGTGGCATGTCTTGTAAGAGTTGCTGGTACGCGTCGCCCATTTGTTTCAGAAGCACGGCTGCCGACCATAAGCTCCGTTCCAACTGCGTTTCTTTGCTGTTCAAAAGACTCGACACCGAGTATCGGTGACCGATTTGACAGCAATAGAGAGGAAACCGACGAGGCCCCTTCTCCGTGAGCCGCAACACTCCGGCACAGTCGGGGCAAGACTGAGGGACGACACGTATGGGCGGGGCGGCATGAGGCTTCACCCGTTTCTTCATGACGAAGCGCCTGACTCCACTCTCCATTTAATTGTTCTGCGGTCTGCTTCCTTTTACCAATCAGTTTGTTGTCCGCGTCTCAAACAGCGAGTACCGAAAAGGTCTAATCGGCGTCACGCTGGATTGTCGTGGCATAGCCGTCTTCCGACACATAGGCCTTCACGTGATCTCCGACCGCCACACGATCCATCTTCGTGTGATCGTCGACTCGCACCCGTCTTGTTACACCATCGCTCTCTCGAATGGACACATACTTGGCGCCAACCTCATGCACCCGACCGGTGACGGCCTCCTGTTTGACTCGTTCCGCCAATGACGGGGACGCGGCGCGACGTTCTGCCGCGGTCTGGCTACAACCAACCCCTACAACAAACAATGCCATTGTCGCCAGCAGGCTTATGTGCAAACGTGTGGCTCTCATCGTGTCCTCCTATAATTTGTCCTACGAGATTCTAGGCTCAAGAAACAACCATACTCTGCTAGCAAATACCCTAGTCTGGTTCCGTCCGATCGAACAGGAATCATTCGCCGATTCTGCCCAAACTGTACGCCCAGAACCTAACACTTTGTGAAGTGGCTAGGTTTCACCAGGCCTGGTAGTGGGCAGTCCGACAGGATGTTTGCTTGATGGTGGCGTGCGTATTTCCAATCCCCGATGTGAGCCTCAATGCTGAGCTGGATGCCCCATTCCGTGATTGGTACCCGCAGTTCGGACAGACAGCGGCATGACACCCCCGGGTTTGTGAGGCTCTCCAGTGCGCACAAACGATACAGGGCACAGGCGGCCTAAAGAATATTCAGGAGCTTGTGACCGATCCTGCAACAATGAGGTGAGTGCGCTAGGGATGAGGCGTCGCTAGAAGTGGATGCATGCCGGCAGGAGAAAAACCGAAACGGCTAAGAATCATCACTGCATATGCTTTGAGGAAACAAACGCCGAAACGGCGATGACTTTTTCAATGCTCGTGAATCCTGAGGCTCGATCGGTAATCAGTTGAAATTCCGTCAATGTAAGAGTCTTTTTCCGGCTGAGCCATTTTCTTAGTGGCGTCCAACATGGATCAAAATGCTGGAACCACCATACCGGTGGAATACATCCGACATTGGATTCCCTTGGACGAGACATGTCCATCTTGAGGGTCAACGGCTTCATGTCATGGACCTTCCGGCCGATAGAACTTATGACCTCGGTCGACTCGATCTCCTCAATCGACCTTTCCTTACCTACAATCATCAATGTATGTTATCCACTGAATTCACAGAGCGCTAATGCCCTCAGACTATGCCATCTGAGAAGCAATCGAGGTGCCTAAGAAAATTATTGTGGTTTAGTAAGGGGTTGAGAAATTCGATCGGCAAGAATTATTGCATGAATGCCATGGTGGTGTGGCAACCGTACAACAATCGGACATCAATTCCAATTTACCTCGGGCCCTCTTGCGATTGTAGGAAAGAAAAAATCAGGAAGATATTTGTAATTCCACTACCGAGCAAATGATTTTCTTTAACAAATCAGGCAAGAAATCAGATTGATTGTGTGCCAACATTGGACAGTTTAAAAATGTGTTTCTATCTCGGTAGAAAGCAATTTCATTATTGATTTTTCTTCCTCGTCACATGCTGTGCCAGGTGAATGATTGAGTACATCTATATGTTGTGGTGCTACGAACTGCGAATAGTGTTTCATGATAAAACAGTCGCACTGTTTTCTACTGCCTACCCACCCACCTCTCTATTTGAGGCCTGATGGATTAGAGCTGCTGTCCGACGATTTCAGACGGCTGAACCACTTTCCAAAAGGATTCCCCAAAGGAAGTGCCGTCGGGACCCGGAGCGTCACTTGGAGGTCCGGCGCTTCTCGCGTCGCGCCGACACCGACGACGAAATTCACAAAGCTGCGCTCACTCCATCGATAGGAGCCTCCAAGGAGCAATACTCCAATATGGGTGACTTGCGGCGCGGTGGTAAGGAGCAGGTTGGAGGCAGAAGTGGGTTTTGAAAAAATAGTATGGTCGTATCCCAGTGTCAGCGACAGTTTTTCATTCAGCGACACGCCGATGCCTAGATTGGCATTGCCGCCGCTGCCGGGATCGACGGTCCCGACCCCGCCGCCGACATCCCGGGGTATGTTATAGATGAAGCTCACGCTGCTGAAGAGAACGACCGGATCGCTCGGGTACAGCATGGTCAGACCCGGTTGAAAAATGTAAAACCCTGACCCCGTCGGTAGTTCTGTTTGCACCCTTGTGAGCGGGTCTGTCGGCACTTCAAACGGACCAGTTCCACTGATACTTTTGAAGCGGGTGAACCCGATGAAATACGGTTTGTCGGGGCCTCCTTGGTTGATCTGAAACCGGCCGGTTGCTTCAACGTCTCCGAGACCCCAACCGTTGAAAGTCGAGAGGGTATCGGCCTGAGACGGCGTGGCAACGGGTCGCTGGGTAATCGAGTCTTCCCGATAGAGACCGGGCACTCGCACTTCGACCTCTAACCGGTTCGTCAATCCATAGCGCCCCACCAGCGCCGCGGTGTAAATGTCGCGGCTCACGCCTTGGATGTTAATGAGGCCGATCGTGATGGCTGGAACGATGGTGAATCCCGTCAGCGTCACTCGGTTGCTGCTGAGATGGGCAAATTGCAAATACGGCTCCACGATGAGTGTGCCCTTTGGAGTCAGCACTCCGGCCCCAGGCAAATCGAATGTCCGAACCATCCAGGAAGGGAGAATCTCTGGTTTACTCTCCGGAGCGACCCCCACCGGACCGGCTGGTTGCTGACCTTCTACAGGACGCTCTTCCGTCACGGGTTGATTCTGCGCGCGACGCCGAGGTCCGGCTGCCTGGGCGGTCTGTTCGTTTGCGGCGAGGTACCGAAAGGTGTCGGTCGACCACGGACGGCTAGGCCCTTGGACGTTCCTGAATGGGCTTGTCCCTGACTGATCGGCATGCCTGACGGAGAGCTCGGGCTGGGCTGCGTTGATCTCAGACGCGATCGGACTTGCACTGAGCACCAGTGAGAAGATGATCCAAAAGGCTCTATGAGTTCTTCGGGCAGTCTTCGATACTTCGATAGTTTTTCCCCGTTCAGATCGAGTCAATGCAACCTCCGTGGTTCTTCCGGCATCTCTCACAGATGTTCTTCCTTCTGCTGATCTATCCCCGTGCATACTGGATGCAGTTTGGAACGGTCCAATGTCAACAGAAAAAGTGCCTTATCGTCTGAGTAGTGGATGAAGGAGAAGGAAACAGAGCGTCACGAATCCACGCGAGAGTGAAGCCGGTCTCCTTGACAAGCGTCACAACGTAGGATCCTGTTAAGGTGGGACGGCTCAAGCAGCACTCGACCCCTGAAACCTCATACTCTGCGTCAGCAATCTATATCTGATCTCTCGTCTTCAATGGCGGATCGCCTCCATATTGGCCTGTGAAAGCGCGTTACTGAGATGAAGCGATCGAACCCAGGTAAGGGCCTCCACCGTTGCATTGATGACGGTTTCGCTCTGAATGGTTCGGTTATCAAGCGAGTTTTGAATGAGGGTCGTAAACGGCGGAAGCGAGGAAACGTCGTGAGGTAACGAGTTGCCCGGTCCGCTTTGGATGAGCGTGAAGGTCTCGCTGTGAGAGTCGGCCACAGGCTTCATGTCTGTATGGTCGACAACGGGTTTCACGTTTGAATGCTCGACTAAGGGTCTCCTCGCCGACTGATCCGCCGAGGGTCTCCGGTTCGAGTGATCGGCAAAGGGATTCCAGTCACGATCGGCAAATCGTGTCATGTCCGGAATCTTCAGCACCGTTGAGCTGACGAGCTTCCCATTGTCAAACACATTCCGCTCAATCCCGAATGACATGAA
>CABVRV010000164.1 GCA_902500755.1 uncultured Nitrospira sp. | reverse complement strand
CTAGCCAAGCATAGAGCGCACCACCTCGAATGAACGGCAGCTTTCCGGCGTGGAGCTTGTAGCAAAGTGGCCGATAGCGGGCATCCCGGACGGTCAACCTTGCCGTTCCTCAGCAAAACTCTCGACTCAATCCGACACCGAACATCAGATCGAGTTTGAGTTATTCAACACAGGCCTGAATGGTTCAACGATACTGGCACGTTATAACGGCAGTATAACGGCAGTACGGAATAGCAGCAGGGTGACTGTCGCCGGTCACCATTCTTCTTAGCTTTATGCCCTTGATAACGCTTGACTCTGATGCCCAATGCGCCCAGAGTGATCCTATGACGTACTGAGCCACGCCGACCGTCCTAATCCTCGCGCGCCACTTTCCCTCCCTCTTCTGCGCGACCGATTCCCTGGTCTCAGCTGCCTTTGCGCCGAACGTTTCTCGAGATACCTCTGTAGGCATCCTTTGTCCAAGAGCCTTGATCTCTTGGGCTGGCAGAGGTGCCTCCGCACAGGAGTAGAGCTGAGGTTTATCGACCATATCACTTCATGCAGATAGAAGGAGCCACGCTATGATTACCATTACACCGACGGCAGAAGGAAAGATCCGAGAGCTCATGCAAGAAGAGAAAGACACGGTCGGCCTACGCGTCTACGTGAAGGGTGGTGGGTGCCATGGCTACCAGTACGGGATGAGTTTCGAGTCCACCATGAGTGAAGACGACACAGTGATCGAGAAAGGTGACGTCAAGGTCATCATGGACTCCCAGAGCGCCCCGCTGCTGGCCGGCTGCGAAGTCGACTATATGGACAGCGTGCAAGGATCGAGCTTTGCGATCAAAAACCCACAAGCCAAAACGACCTGTGGGTGCGGCAGTTCATTCAGCGCATAACGACATGCACGGTGCGCTGGATCGCCGGCCACCGCTCGAAACGGTCACAAGATAGACAGGTGAGAAAATATTGTTTCGAACCTCATGCGCTTATCGCCTAACTGTAATTGATCTACTGTTACCAGGCATAGGCTTCCGGTGCGGCGCCACCAGGCCCTGGAAAGAGCTCGTCCAGTTGTTTCAGAATATCGCTGTCTAGCGAAAGACTGAGTGCTCGCATAGCTCCATCGAGTTGTTCCATGGTGCGCGGACCGACGATCGGCGAGGTGACCGCTGGTTGATGCAGGAGCCAGGCCAGCGCAACATCAGCCGGTTGTTCACCCATCTGTTCACACAAGGTTTCATAAGCTTCCAGTTTGAGACGTGACTTGGCCACCTCTTGCTTCAATTCTGCATCCGCTCGGCGCCCCTTGTCCGCGGATTGTAAGACACCGGCCAAGAGCCCACGCCCCAACGGACTCCAGGGAATGAGTCCAATACCGTAGTTCTCACAGGCAGGAATGACTTCGAGCTCAATCATCCGCTCGGTCAGATTGTAAAGACTCTGCTCCGACACCAATCCCAAGAAGCGACGGTTGCGCGCGGTCTCCTGAGCTTGAGCCAGCTGCCAACCAGCGAAATTGCTGCTGCCGACGTAGACAACTTTTCCTTCTCGGACCAACTGTTCCATCGCTTGCCAGACTTCTTCCCACGGCGTTTCTCGGTCTACATGATGCATCTGATAGACATCGATGCAATCTGTCCGCAACCGATGAAGGCTCTCCTCACAGGCTCGTTTAATATGGACAGCCGATAGGCGAGACTGATTCGGCCAATCGCCCATTCGGCCGTACACCTTGGTAGCCAACACCACCTTCTCTCGGCGACCTCCGCCTTGCGCAAACCACCGGCCGATGATCTGCTCCGTCCATCCCTCACCCAGCTTCCAACCATATACATCGGCGGTATCAAAAAAGTTGATGCCGAGCTCCAATGCGCGGTCCATCATGGCGAAGCTATCAGGCTCCGTCGCGTGCGGCCCAAAATTCATGGTGCCGAGACAAAGGCGACTGACCTTCAATCCTGACCGACCAAGATGTCTGTATTCCATGAGGAGACGCCTATCGACCTAATATCCTCGCCCTGTGCTCCCACCACGTCCCATCCGGTCAAGGGGGAGAGCTTCGTAGCGCTGTTTGAGGTCGGGATGCTCGCTGAGATACTGCTTGACCGCCGCATCATCAGCAAATACTTCTGGACTGCGTTTGCGATATTCATCGAGGGTCAGATCGTGTTTCGCCAAGAGCGCCGTGAGCTTCGCATTGATATCCGCTCCCATTTGACGCATTTGCTCCTGTGACGGACGCTGACCATCACCATACCCTGACCCACTCTTGAAGTAATTCGTCATCATTTCACCGATCTCGATTCGAGCATTGACGAACTGTTCCACTTCGGCCGGTTCGGCGCCATAGGTAACTCCGACAAAAAGAACAACCCCCAATGACATATTGATGACCCGATTCCACACATTCATCGTCACAATCCTCCTACAAGTCGAAAATAGAACGGCATACCGTGACAGACTAACGCTGCCCCTCATGGTACCACCATTAGATGCTCTCTTCACCGTCGCTATGAGCCGATGGAATCCCGTAACGTTTGCACTTTTCCCAAAGCGCTTTTCTAGACAATCCCAAAATTTTCGAGGCGGTCGTGCGACTCCCTTCGACACGCTCCAACACAGAGACGATATAGTCTTTCTCGAATCCTTCCCGCGCCGCGGCAAGCGAGGTCAGCGTCGTATCCCGTTTCTTTTTCCCTCCGGTTAGGCCTTCGTTGCAAAAGCCGCAAGCCTCTTGCGGAATTCCCCCCTGATAGGGGCAGGATTGAAATCCGCAGAGGTCCATCGGTTGCACCATCGCCTGGTCTCGTCCCAGCGCCACGGATCGTTCAACGAGATTCTGTAACTCTCGGACGTTTCCCGGATACGAATAGCGAAGCAACAACTCGCGAGCCTGCTGAGAAAACCCGCGCAACTGCTTGTTCAGCTTCTGCGAACAACTTTCCAACACATGCTCGGCGATCACCATAATGTCTTCTTGCCGTTGCCGAAGCGGCGGCACGACGATCGGCACCACGTTGAGTCGATAAAAGAGGTCTTCACGAAACCGGCCCTGCGCCACTTCTTTACGCAAATCCTTTTGCGTGGCACACACAAGTCGGACATCTGCTTCAATCGTCTCATTGCTCCCGACTCGTTCAAAAGTCCGTTCCTGCAGGACCCGCAAGAGTTTTACCTGCACGACCGGCGAGATTTCTCCGATCTCGTCGAGAAATAAAGTCCCCCGGTTGGCCATTTCGAACCGGCCTCTCCGTTGGCGCAGTGCACCCGTGAACGCGCCTTTCTCATGGCCGAAGAGCTCGGCCTCTAGTAGAGTCTCCGGCAAGGCCGCGCAGCTCACCTTGATCAATGGATATCCTCGCCGGGAGCTGTTCTGATGCAACGCGTTCGCGACAAGTTCCTTCCCGGTTCCGCTCTCACCGACGATCAGCACAGTCGAGTCGGTCTCAGCCACCAACTTGATCTTATCGAGGACGGCACGCATGTGACTGTTCGCCCCTAAGATGCCATTAAAACAAAACTTATCTTCGAGTTGGTGCTTGAGATCCTGATTTTCTCGGCGTAAAGCAATCACCGCGCCGACCCGCTCGACGATCAACAGCAATTCGTCCATCTGAAATGGTTTCGTCACATAATCGAAAGCCCCCAGTTTCATGGCTCCCACGGCCGTTTCCACAGAGCCATGGGCGGTAATGACGAGCACCTCTGTCAGCGGATCCTTTTCTTTGGCCGTCTTCAATACCACTAACCCATCTGCGCCCGGCAACCGGAGATCAGTAATCACCACATCAAAAGATTTTGCGTGCAGCGCGTCAATCCCTTCCGTCCCTGTCGATGCCGCGTGGACATGGCAACCGACGGCCTCCAACGCATCCATCATGGATAGACGCATCAACGGCTCATCGTCTACCAGCAAGAGGTTCAACCCCTTCATACTTCCTTCTCCACGAGGAAGCGCGCTCGCGATACAGGCAAGCAGAGGGTAAACGTCGTTCCTTTTCCGACGTCACTCTCCACCAAGATTCTTCCTCCATGACGCTCCATGATACCAAGATTCACCGAGAGGCCCAGTCCCGTGCCTTCTCCCTCGCCTTTGGTGGTGAAAAATGGATCGAAGACGCGGGGGAGCACTGAGGCAGGAATGCCTGATCCGGTGTCGGTGACATCCACCCGGCACACTCCCTCTTCCACGGATGTCCGGATGGTCAAGGTTCCCCCCTTTTTCATAGCCTGCACGGCGTTCAAGATGAGATTCATCAAGACCTGTTCAATCATGTGCCGATCGACCATGACACTCGGCAAGTCATGACCCGGGACA
>CABVRV010000163.1 GCA_902500755.1 uncultured Nitrospira sp. | reverse complement strand
TCGTAGCGTACGCGAACTCCAAATTCTAGATTGTTCAACCCCGAACCGGTTGTAAATTCTTCCACACGTTGAATCGCGAGGTTTGTTTGAAAACGGCCTTGGAGGATGAGCCGTTGTGTCAGCAAGAAATCTTTCGTGTAGGAGAGACGCGCGGAGACAGCGCCACTCTGATCAATGAATAACGCCGATTCAAACTCATAGTTGTACGGTACAATTCCCTGCAACCCGATCACCCCCATACCGCGCGCCACATTCCCACCACGAAACGATTGCGTTTCCATTCGACCACCGACCTGAATATCGTAATACTTCCAAAGGAACCGGCCATAGAGCAGTTGGAAATCGACATCGTAGTCCGCCTTGAAGGCGGTATCCTGCTGGCCTTCGCTCTTGAACCAGAGTCGGTTGTAATCCCCGCCATACCAGCCTTCGATATCCCAGCGGTAGTCGCTGTTGCTACCGTCTCCGCTAATGCGAGGTCGATATTCGAGGACATCGACCAATGTGAACAGACGCCGCTCCTCGTCGCTGACCGGGTTGGGCCAATTCTGCTGAAGTATTAAGCTCGTGTGGGTCTGGACTCGCTCGAGCAGAGGCTCGACTATCGGGGAACTGTCTGAGGCAGAAGCTTTGTTTCCCTGTATGGATTCAGCTAGGACGCTTGTCACGTCGATCCCTGCACTCAACAAGCAGGCTGCAAGCATCACGCAACAGTTCTGACAGGCTGGATTCACCTACGCATCTCGTGCTCGTTATGCGAAACCTCGACGACGCGAAACATGCCCGCTTCCATGTGCAGCAGGAGATGGCAGTGAAAGGCCCACGGGCCATACTCGTCGGGGTTGATCACCACGGATAGGCGTTCAGCCGGTTTGACCACCACGGTGTGTTTTCGTGGAAGGTACGCCCCTGAGCCGTTTTCGAGGTGCATCCACATCCCGTGCAGGTGGAGCGGATGCTCCATCATCGTATCGTTGACGAACGTGAGCCTCAGGCGCTCACCGTACCGAACACGAATGGGTTCCGGTGCATCCGAGTATTTCTTACCGTCGAACGACCACATGTAGCGTTGCATGTGGCCGGTGAGATGCAGCTCGATCGCCCGCTCTGGTGCTCGTTGGTCTAGGTACGAAACGAGGCTTTTCAAATCAGCGTAGAGAAGGACGCGCCTGGAGCTCTCCTTCAGCCCTCTGCCTGGTTCGCCCATCAAATTTCTCGAATACTCGGCGACCGTTTGGTTCCCGGTCCCATGGTGGTCCGGGCCATGCTTGACCGATGCTGCGCCGGAGATCGGTGAACGACTCGGTGAAAGGTGTTGAATATCGCCCTGCAGTCCATGTTTCATCCCTTCGCCATGCGTCATGCTATGACCCATCGCCTCACTGTGAGGATCCATGCCGGACCCATCCACTGCATGGCTTGCATGGCCGTTGCCACGACCGGCCATCCCCATATCTTCCATGGTTCGAAGCGGACGAGGCCGACGCTCGGGAATCTCTCCCCTCATGCCGGATCGAGGAGCAAGGGTCCCTCGGGAGTGCCCGCTCCGGTCCATGGTTTCGGCAAAAATCGTGTAGGCACGATCCTCGCTCGGTTGAATGATGACATCATAGGTTTCCGCCGGGCCGAAACGGAATTCCTCTACGGTCACCGGCTGCACGTTCTGACCGTCGGCCTGTACCACTGTCATGGTCAATCCGGGAATGCGGACGTCATAGAACGTCATCGCGGCGGCGTTGATGAAACGCAGCCGCACCCGTTCGCCCGGACGAAAGAGGCCGGTCCAGTTGCCGGCAGGCGGCAGACCGTTCATCAGGAAGGTAACGGTGGATCCTGTGACGTCCGCAAAGTCGGTCGGGTCCATCCGCATTTGCTCCCACATCAAATAGTTCCGCAGGGTCTGCCACAATCCCCATTTGCCCACGTCGGAAACAAACTCTCCTGCATCGCGCTTCTGGAAGTTGTAGTAGCCGGAGAACTTTTTGAGGTTGTCGAACATGACCTCAGGTGACTCAGCGCTCCACTCTGAAAGCATCACGATGTAGTCCAGGTCATACTGAAACGGTTCCGGCTCGATCGGGTCCAGAACCATCGGGGCGTACATACCTTGTAATTCCTGACCACCCGAATGGCTGTGATACCAATAGGTCCCGCTCTGCTTGATGGGAAAATGATAGGTGAAGGTGGTCCCGGGCTGAATGCCACCGAAACTGACGCCCGGCACCCCGTCCATATGAGAAGGCAAGAGTATCCCGTGCCAGTGAATCGAAGAAATTTCTTCAAGTTGATTCGTGACGCGGAGGGTGACGTCTTGACCCTCCTTCAAGCGGATAAGCGGGCCCGGGATCGTCCCGTTGATCGTCATGGCCGTCCCGGTTTTCCCGTTCAAGGTAAAGGACCGTTCGCTGATCACCAGATCGATCAACTCACCACTCAGCATCTTAGAGTGTGTCCCAGCCTGAGTTGCGGACACACGAGGCGTTATGGCGCAAGCAGGCAAAAGCTGCTGCATTGCAGCCAACAATCCCAACCCTCGGGCTCGTCTTAATAGCACACGTCTCGAAATCAAGTCCGTTTCGGACTCTATATTCCGTTTGGGTTGCATGATGATTTACTTTTTCGTCGTTCCGGAAATATTAGGCGCCTTGAAAATTAGTATAATGCACCCTAGCTGCTAGTCATGTGTTCCAAGAAGTCTTTTGCGCCACATCGCGACAATCCAGAAGATCAGCGGCGGGAGCAGTAGCATCTGGGCCACCGAGCTGGCGCCCACGGCAATTCCCGGAATCAGGGGCATCTGTGCGGTATAGCTCCACCACTTCAGTTCATACATCATGATCCATTCAAGCGGAATGATCATGACCGGCCCGATAACGGCCATAAACATATATCCTCGAAGACCAGGATACTCAAACCATGCCGGTTTACCAAGGACCGCCGAGCCGGTCCAGAACATGAGCAGGACGAGGAGGCCGTCAGCGAGACTTGCGAGCATGCAATGCCACCAGGGAATCACGCTTCCATCCGCTGCCACGTAGAGCGTGGATTGCGCGCGCTCCCAAGGATAGTTGAGGATGACCGCTATGACAAAGATACGGCTAGAGTCACGGCTGAAGAATTCCTTGAAAGTGCATTCCATAACCAGCCCTCTTATCATGTCACTTCTCCGCTCTCATTGGCTGGCAGAGATCGGCCCCGCCACAAGGCGTACAACACCGGAATGACCAGCAACGTCAGCATCGTGGACGACACCATCCCGCCGATCATCGGCGCGGCAATCCGTTTCATTACATCAGCGCCGGTTCCGGTGGTCCACATGATGGGGAGTAACCCGCCCATGATCGCCGCCACCGTCATCATCTTGGGCCGCACTCGTTGAACGGCTCCCTCCATGATGGCGTCTCGGAGATCGTGCACTGTGGCCATGCGACCTTCGCGCGCGCGCCGCTCATACGCTTCATCGAGATAGACGAGCATCACCACGCCCGTCTCCGTCGCCACGCCGGCCAGCGCGATGATGCCTACCCAGACCGCCACGCTGAGGTTGTAGCCCAGATAATGGAGATACCAAACCGCTCCGATCACGGCGAAGGGGACGGACAAGAGCACGATCAGTGATTTTGCGAGCGATCGGAAATTGAGATACAGGAGCAACAGAATCACGGCCAGCGTCACGGGCACCACCAACTTCAACCGCTCTTCCGCTCGCACCAGATGCTCGTATTGACCGGTCCAGATCAGCCGGTACCCTGGCGGGAGTGTGACCAGCTCGTGGACTGCCCGTTGGGCGTCTTGAACATAGCCGCGCAAGTCGCGGCCGCTGACCGACACCGAGACTAGGCCGGCGAGCGATCCCGCCTCGTCCGCGATCGACGGGGGCCCCTGCGTGATCACCATCTCTGCAATTTGTCCAAGAGGGATCTGCGCGCCGCTCGCGGTGGGGATCAACACCCGTTTGAGCCGGTCCGGATCGTCGCGTAACTCGCGCTTGTAGCGCACATTGACCGGATACCGTTCTCGCCCCTCGACCGTGGTGGTCACGGTTTCCCCGCCAATGGCCGACGTGATCACCGCCTGCACGTCTCCCACCGTCAGGCCATAGCGGGCCGCTTCACGCCGGTTCACGATCACATCCAAGTAGTAGCCCTCATTGAGCCGTTCGGCAAAGGCGCTTCTAGTGCCGGGCACGGTCCCTAAGACCTGCTCGATTTCTAGACCGATTCGCTCAATCGTCTTTAGATCCGGCCCCAGCACCTTGATTCCGACCGGACTCCGAACACCGGTCGTGATCATTTCCGTGCGGGTCTGGATCGGCATCCACCAGATATTCG
>CABVRV010000162.1 GCA_902500755.1 uncultured Nitrospira sp. | reverse complement strand
AATGAGTCAAGTCTTAGTCAAGTTGTCAGTCAACCTGCCTGAGAACTCCGTGTCCGATTTGGCTTTCGGGTCGCACCGTAATACACGCGGGCAGGGTTTTCCATTTCCACAAAATGCGCACTTTAGTTCGGGGCGATTTCATAGACGAGCGTCACCGTTGCCTCAATCTTCAGCTCTCCAGCCGAGATCGGCACATCGCCTGCACTCCCCTCCATAGCCATACGCGCCATCGGAGCAGCAGGCCTCATCATCTGGCCACCTTCATTGACTGATACCACCCGCACGAGCTTCACATGCAACGACTCACTCAGCACCGCCGCTTTCTCACGTGCCTTGGCGGCCGCTTGTTTCAAAGCACTGAGACGAACCGATCGTTCATCGAGCAATCCCCAGTGCAACCCCTGAAAGCTGTTCGCCCCGGCCTTTAAGACCTCTTCGATCACCGTGCCGACTCGGTCGAGGGCACGAACTTCCACGGTGACCATATTGCTGACGACATAGCCGATAATCTCGGGTAAAACAGGCGAGGCATCGGCGGTGCGATTCGGCAAGGGGCGATATTGCGGAGAGACCGTAAAGGACGAGGTTTGGATTCGCTCCTTGTCGATCTGTAAGGTCCGCAGTCGATCTATCACTTTACCCATGACGGCGCTGTTCCGCTTCTGTGCCTCGGCGAGTGATTTACCGGCTGTCTCCATGCCGAATGTAACAAACGCTGTATCCGGCTTGTGCGTCACCGTCCCGGTTTCGCTGATTGTGAGGGTCGGCAGCTCAAGCTTCGTTTCATCATGTGCGAGTGCCAAAATCGGAAATCCCAGCAGTACCAGCAATCCAAACACCACCATGGGCCGCCCTCCTTTTCTCAGCTTTCCGCCGATAACCACCATCTGCTCGCACGCCTATCCGAAAAACGCGGAGGCAGCTTATCCTTCCTCTTATCTGCAAGGCAAGAAACGTCCCAACCCGTCTGCCACTTGACGCGGCCGGCGACATGCGGCATCTTCTTTGCCACCGGCCTGGACAAGGACCGACCATCATGGCTATGGAATCCGTCATGCTTCCTCTTGGCACTCCGGCTCCTGCATTCGAGCTGCGCGACGTGGTTAGTGGGCAGACCTATTCGCTCGAGTCATTTGCCGATAAAACTGCGCTCCTGATCATGTTTATCTGCCGGCACTGCCCATACGTGGTGTATGTGGAGCAGGAACTGGCAAAGATTGGGCGAGACTATCGCGACACAGGGTTAGGTATCATCGCGATCAGCAGCAATGACCCGGCCGAGTATCCCGATGATGCGCCGCCAAAGTTGAAAGACATGGCTCAGCGTCTGGGATTCACCTTTCCCTTCTGTCACGACGAGACGCAGGACGTTGCGAAAGCCTATCGCGCCGCTTGCACCCCAGACTTTTATCTGTTCGATCGTGACCGTCGGCTCGCCTACCGTGGGCAACTGGACGATAGTCGCCCTAGTAATGGCAAGCCAGTAACCGGCCGCGACCTCCGCGCTGCGATCCAAGCCCTGTTTGCGGGCACACCAGTCGATGGCCCTCAGCGACCCAGCATCGGCTGCAGTATCAAGTGGAAGCCCGGGAATGCTCCCTCCTACGCATGACAACATTTCCCTCTCGAGCCGTCCTGATTCGTTCCATGCTCCGACTACTTCGAAGGCCGTGACTTTCTCATTCATCTTGGACTCCAGATAAGAGCGACCGGTCTCCTGATCACTGACACAAGAGCCTGCTTACTAGATCGTACTTGAATCGAGGACGCCTCGAAGTCCCCAAGATTCCTGCTCGGAGCATCATCAAGGACAAGTACAGCCGGGAAAGCTCAGCACAGTGCTTATGCTAAGAGACCAATGTTCTTAGAGTGTTGGACAAGACCAGTATCTACATAGCGACTTGGCATGAAAATTTTCACTCCACATCTTCTGTGGACAACCTTGTGAACAAATCGAATTTTTCACAAGAGCATGCACCAGAAATCGGCTTATTTATCAAATTGCCTATTTATTAGGCATCCGCTGCATCCGTGGCTACCCACAACTAATAGTGTACTTAGGATAAGTTCAGCACTTTCTTGCATATTCCTAGCAAAATCCATTGGCATCACAGGTTCGTCGTCTAGGGAACGTCCCGTAAACCCATCATTCGGATCGCTATCCACAGGATTTCTACATTTCTGGGGATGACGGTTCTCTGCATTAGGAGCTGAATTTTATATCTGTCAAGGTCTTGAAGCGAGAAAAAAGCCTCCAAAAATGGCGAAAAAGATCTAGGGAAGAAATTCTGGAAACCAGAGCCAAATGGAAGACCGAGGCATTCGATTCGGAATCATCGCGTGAGGTCCACTGGGAGCATCGCCAACATACTCCCGACGATTCTCTCAGTGTTTTTCATGCTTGTGTCCTTTCCTCGCGTGCGCGGAGAATGCCGTCTTTGAAGTCCGCAGTCATCTTGCTCCCAACCGCATCCTCCGGAAGAGAGTCTGTGATGTAAACGCGGCGGAGACTGGGGAATCGGTCACGCTGGGAAGGGTCAGGAAGCGCGAGAGATAGGACAGCCAGCGAGGCTTCACACCTGACACCATCACCCTGGGCGCAATGAGGACAGGATTCAAGCGATATAAATTGGGTAGATACTGAGACGTGCTCGGACAGATCCTGTCAGAAGCGACCGGCAAGTCCCGACCCGAAGTCGATGTACATGACCGACGGCTATCAGGTGGTCCGATCGAATGACAGCACCAGCGGGATTCCACAAGGTGTAACCTTTCTGAATCCCAAATACACCATGTCAAAACCCCCATCTAAAATGCCAGCCCAAAGTTGGTCGATTTCTCAAGGAATTTGACTTATGCTGATGCTGGTCCAAAAACAAATGTTTTCAAGCAGGGCGCACCGTGCGCTCCTCAATGGAAATACGTCAGGCTCCGGTTTTCAGGACCAATCTGAGACATATTCATCCGATCACTTGGCAAGCAGGTTCGGTGGTGACCCGATGGGCTCAAAGTTCTTCAACAAGGGAATATCATCTTTGTTGAGCCACATCACATCATGATTATAGCTTCCTAGTGGCCCCCCACTTCCATGCATTTTCTTGCCATCGGGTGAAAACGCCCAGCACATATCCTCCCCGGCGGTATTGATTGTATCGCCAAGGTTTAACGGCTCTTGCCATTCACCCTTTTGGTTTTTGTAGGAAATCCACATATCGTGTCCTCCCCGCGAACCCATGTCTGGTCGCGTACTGGTCACGATGAGGCTATTCCCATCCTTTGATAAGCCGGTCCAGTGCATGTGGTCACGGTAGGGCGAATTGATTCGGGGACCGAGGCTCTGAGGTTTCTGCCAGACCCCATCCTTCTTTTCGACTTTCCAAATGTCACTATCTTGTGTCACGCCCGGTTGTTGATAGTTGAAGTAAATGAGACTCTCGGAAGCGATGATTGGGCAGTGTTCCTCGCCAGTCGGCGTGTTGATATGCGGAAGTTCTGGCACATCGTTCCAATTTTTGGCTGGTTGCCAGACTCCATTGACCTTCTGCGTCACATAGAGATCGCCAGTAGACAGATTGCCTGGCTGATATCGGGTGAAATAAATGACGTTGCCGTCATCCGAGAGACTCGGTTCGAGCTCCCAGGCAGATGTATTAATGTTTGGTCCCACAGTGGGATCAATACCCGGCCCCAAATGAATCGGGGCTTGCCACTTGCCATTCACCTTGTGCGCCATCCAGATATCAAAGCTGTAAGGAACTCCTGGTGACGGAATACTCCCTTGACGTCCTGAAACAAACATGACGGTGTTCCCATCGGCACTATAGGTCAGTTCCATCTCTGGGTCCGATGTGTTAATGGGATCGCCCATGCTTTGGGAGAGAGAGGACGTTGATTTTCCGTGACCCCCAGATGACATATCCATTCCTGACATCGCAAACGTGATGGTTGGAGCGAGCACAAGTGTGAGTGTTGCCAAAACCCGATTCAAACGAATAGTCGTTGCTTTCATAATTTCCCCCGTACTTGAGGCTCTGTGGAGTTACGTATGTTATGTTGTGCCTTCTCGCCTCGGTCGATGACTCGATAATCCTTCAGCAAAAAAAATATATTTCGATCGGTATATATTCAAGGCATTTCAGGTTGCCATGCTAACAATCTACCACATCCAATCGGCATACTTTCGCCCGCCATTTCGAAAACCTGACTAATCCTGAGAAGCTGCGGGTCGCCTTGTAGGCCAATCAGACTGGCTGGCTATCTTCGAGCGGCGCCTCATAGCAAGTGGCATGCAGGCGAACTGCTAAAGCATGATCTTCGTGTGCCAAAACAAGTTGTTTTTGACACCCTCCCCCAGCAGACTCTTATCAAATCTAGCCAAGCATAGAGCGCACCACCTCGAATGAACGGCAGCTTTCCGGCGTGGAG
>CABVRV010000161.1 GCA_902500755.1 uncultured Nitrospira sp. | reverse complement strand
TCGTTTCACTTCGTGCCGTCGAATCCTTGGGTGGCGGTCGGCTGGCGCACGCGCAAGGACATCAGCTTTGAGTTGGGCCCCGTGTTGGCAAAGAGAAGGATCGAATTCGTTCACGCCACGGCGGATCGGATCGAACCGGAACAGAACCGAGTCGTCACGGCGAAAGGGGAGGTCCCGTACGACTATCTCATCTTCGCCACGGGGCCCAAGCTCAATTTCTCCGCTGTTCCTGGACTCGGCCCAAGCGGCTACACGCAGTCGGTCTGCAATGTGGACCACGCCGAACAGGCGTGGGGAACCTATCAGAGCTTTCTGAAGGATCCAGGCCCGATCGTCGTCGGTGCGGCGCAAGGTGCCTCCTGTTTTGGTCCGGCTTACGAAATGGCCTTCATCCTGGATACAGACTTGCGGAAGAAGAAACTCCGGAAAAAGGTGCCGATCTATTTCGTCACGCCGGAACCATATATCGGCCACATGGGGCTCGCCGGTGTAGGCAAATCGAGGCGGCTGATGGAGGATGAGTTTGCCGAACACTCGATCAAGCCGATTCACAACCAGGCAATCAAAGAAGTCCAGCCGGGGAAGATGCTCCTGGAGGACGGTCAGGAGGTCCCTTTCCGGTATTCGATGATGATCCCGCCGTTTGCCGGAGTCGACGCCGTGGCGGGAACAACCGGCCTGTGCAACCCAAAAGGCTTCGTCAACATCGATGCATACCAGGCGAATCCAAGGTATAAAAACATTTATGCGGTCGGTGTGTGTGTCGCCATTCCACCGGTCGAACAGACGCCGGTCCCGACCGGCGCGCCCAAAACCGGATACATGATCGAATCCATGGTGTCGGCAGCCGTTCACAACATCAAGGCCGATATTGAGAACAATGCAAGAAAGGAAACCGCCACCTGGAACGCCATCTGTCTTGCAGATATGGGAGATACGGGGATGGCCTTCGTGGCGCTGCCGCAAATGGCCCCGCGCAACGTCACGTGGGCGAGGAAGGGCAAATGGGTACATCTCGCCAAGATCGCCCTCGAAAAGTATTTCCTGATGAAAATGAAACGGGGCGTCAGCGAGCCGTTCTTTGAAAAAGCAATTCTTCACGGCATGGGGATCACCAAGCGAGAATAGAGCGGCCAACGTGACGGCCTTTGCGCTCTGAATCCTTTGTTCTGCCCCTGTCTCACATAGGCAAGAGGAAAGGAGGTGCCATGAGACTTAATGAACGTTTGCGACTAATTGCTGGTATCTTTGTGCTGGCCGCGGTGATCCTCGGCGCCACCGTCCATCCGTACTGGAACTATTTCGCTGCCTTTGTGGCGTTGAATCTCGTTCAATCGGCCTTTACAGGCTGGTGCCCGATGATGGCGCTGTTGCGCAAGTTCGGGGTTCAAGAATAGCCCAGACCTCGCAGAGCGGTTCCTATGATCTTCCAGGATGCCAGATGTGTTATTGGGGAGAGTGACGAGGGCGTAGGAGCCAGCCATGACGATTCCCCTTAATCTCGAAGGCGCATTCGACAGTGAGCAGGCCATGCGGGACATGATGGAGACTCGAAAGGTCTGTTTCGATCACAATCCCTTTTATGTGAGAGATGGATCAGGGCAGATCATCCAAATCGGTTTTCAACTGAACCTCTATGCAGCTTTTCAGGATCCTAAGCATCTGCCGTCGGGGGAAGACGCAGAGCTGCGTGAATTGATCGGAGGACTGCGCCGTGTCTGTCGTGTATTCTTTCAATCATTGGATCTTCTGAAACCCTGTGAACATCCCGACCCACCGATGCATCGGATCATGTATGCTCCGGAGCGCCGGTATCGCGCGGAGGTGTGCCTTCAAATCCCTATTTTCGATCGTGGGCACTATGGTGCGAAGCCGGACCGTGGTCTTGAGGAGTTGTTGGCGACGGCTGAATGTTTGCTTCAGCAGTTGGGCGCCAAGCGTGGAACATGGGAAGATCGTGAAGGCACACGTGCTCGCTCTGAGGATCGGTGTGAGGATCATGCTCGAGCAGCCACCGATGGACGTTGAGTCCGCTGAAACCGTCATACAGCGAGGGTCAAATAAGTGAAACGGATGCTTATCGCGGCGTTGCTCTTAGCCGGCTGCGGATCCAAAGAAGAGCCGACCACAACGATAGTGTCGGCTGCCCCACAAAAAACCATTCAAGCCTCGGTGGTCGAAGTGCAGCCGAGTACGTTGCCGATTCGCGTCGAAGTGACGGGCCAAGTCGCTCCGATCTTCCAAGCCACGCTCTCCAGTCGCATCCAAGGCACGATCGACAAGTTGATGGCGCGAGAGGGAACAAAGGTTTCTAAAGGTCAGCTCCTGATCCAGCTGGACAATCGAGATCTTCAAGCGGACCTGGCTCGTGCCAACGCGGAGGTCGAGAATGCCAAGGCACACCTCGACCGTGTGAAGCAGCTCTATGAGACGGATGCCGTGTCGAAACAAGAGCTGGAGAATGCCACCAGGGCCTATCGAGTGGCGGAGGCGAATCGTAAGGCGGTTGAAGCTCAGCTCAGCTACACGCTAGTGAGAGCGCCTTTCGACGGCGTCATCACCGAAAAAAAAGTGGAGGCCGGCGAATTAGCCTCGCCGGGCCAGCCACTGCTCAAAATGGAGGATCCTCGGCGTCTTCGACTGGAAGCCACGGTGGCGGAAGGTGATCTGAAGTCCGTTTCTAACGGAGACACAATTTCTGTGGTCATTGATGCGTTAGGGTTGGATATCTTGATCGGAAGGGTCAGTCAAATTCTCCCCGCCGGCGATCCACAAACTCACACCTTTATGGTCAAGGTTGATTTGCCCGATACCCCGGGACTGAAGACCGGCATGTTCGGTCGGTTCCAGCTCGAGAAAGGCGCCACGCCGACCATTTTGGTTCCGTTGACAGCCATCGTCGAACGGGGCGAACTGACCAGCCTCTATGCCGTGGGAGCGGATCATGTCGCTCGGCTTCGGTGGGTCAAACTCGGGCGGCGATTCGAGCAACAGGTGGAGATCCTTTCCGGCCTCAACGAGGGCGAGCGAGTCTTGACAGACGGCAGCCGGGGTGTTGATGGAGCCACGGTCCAGATCGCCGAGACGGTGGCCGCACCAACGCCGAAATAGCGCGTCGATTGCCATGGGTCAACCGGTTGATAGCGACATGTCCAGGGAAGAACCCTCTTGGTTTTTGACGAATGAGAGATAATGGACTATCGCCCAGGACTCAGCGGTCGCATCGCAGCCCTCTTTATCGACAGTAAACTCACGCCGCTCCTCATGGTAGGTGTGCTGGTGCTGGGCCTGTTTGCGGTGATCGGCACCCCGCGTGAGGAGGAGCCGCAGATTGTGGTGCCGATGGCCGATGTCTGGCTGCCGTTTCCCGGTGCGGCAGCTAAAGTCGTCGAAGAGCAGCTCACCAAACCGTTCGAACGTAAACTCTCCGAGATCAAAGGCGTCGAATATGTCTATTCCATTTCACGCCCAGGCGGCGCGCTGATCATCGTCCGCTTCTACGTCGGTCAGCCGATGGAACAGAGTCTGGTCGACCTTTACGACAAGCTGATGTCCAACCAAGACCTGTTACCGCCAGGCGCTGAGCCGTTTCAGGTCAAGCCAAAGGATGTGAATGATGTTCCGATCGTCACCCTGACGCTCTCCAGCGAGCGATACGGTGAATTCGAACTCCATCGTCTCGCCGAACAGGTATTGGAAGAGAGCAAGAAAGTATCCGGCACGTCGGCCGGATTTATTGTCGGCGGACGGCCGCGTGAGCTTCGCATTCAGATCGATCCGACGAGGCTCAAGGCGTATGGGCTGACGCCTCTGCAGGTCGCGGACGTGGTGCGCGGGGAAAATCGAGCGTTATCGACGGGTCGCTTTGACAGCCGCAATCAAAGCGTGCTCGTGGAGACCGGCCGATTCATCCGATCACGCGACGATCTGGAAAGCTTGGTTGTGGGTGTCAGTGAGCAGCGGCCCGTCTATCTGCGTCAGGTCGCAGAGGTAACGGACGGGCCGGCGGAAGCAACGAGTTACGTCTGGTTTGGCCTGGGTGCTGGAGGCGTCCGTGAAACGTCAGATGTGAAACGACAAACGAGCGGTCCCTCGTCTAACCTTTCACCTCTCACGTCTCACGAGTCACCTGCTGTGACGGTTGCCATTGCGAAGCAAGCCGGCATGAATGCGGTGACTGTCGCCGCCGAGGTGATCCGCAAAGTCGAAGACATGAAGGGTGTGACGATTCCATCGGACGTACGTGTGACCGTGACTCGTGATTACGGAGAAACGGCCCAAGAGAAGGCCAATGAACTATTATGGCACCTTCTGATCGCCGTGGTCGCGGTCGTGATCTTTCTCGGTGTGGCATTGGGCGCAAGGCCGGCTCTTGTCGTCTCGATCGCGATCCCTCTGACCCTTGCCCTCACACTCTTTACGTCGATGATGAT
>CABVRV010000160.1 GCA_902500755.1 uncultured Nitrospira sp. | reverse complement strand
GGATCACGACCCCTCCATTGGCAAGCCCGGCGTACGCAGCGGTGATCTCCAGTAAAGATACTGAGGAACTGCCAAGCGCGAGGGAGAGGTTATTTGCTAGGGAAGTAGTAATGCCAAAGGCTTGGAGCTGGCGAGTGAGCGCCAGCATCCCGGTTCGGTGGGCTGTTCGGACGACCGGAACATTCAACGACTGCTCGAGCGCCGTTCGAACCGTCACCTGCCCTCGATACTGTCGGTCATAATTTTGCGGCGACCACTGACCGGTCCCTGACTCCAAGGTCACCGGTTCATCTGCCAGCAATGACGCCGGTGTGAGACCGTCCGCCCCTTGATCTCGAGCCGCCTCAAAGCCGGCCAAATACACAAACGGTTTAAACAGAGAGCCCGCTGATCGATGCGCCTGCACCGCACGATTGAACTGGCTCACTCGATAATCGCGTCCGCCAACCATCGCCAGCACATGCCCATGCTTCACATCCAATACGACGACAGCTCCTTGAAGCGGCGGCTCAGTGTCGGCCAACGCAGGATAGTTCTTCTCGAGCTTTGTGAGTCCTTCGTGTAAGACCTGCGCGGCAATTTGCTGTGCTCTGGAATCGAGCGTCGAATAAATTCGTGACCCTTCGGGAGTGACCACACCGGTCCCTTGCTCGATTTCTTTGAGCAGGAAATCGACAAAGTACGGGGCATCGGTGAGGGCATCATCGGTCAACATGACCTTCACCGGACGGGCCAAGGCTGCTTTCAATGATTCCTCTGTTACGACCCCTTCTGCTCGCAAACGGTGGAGCACCACATCCCGACGCTTGGTCGCCAGCTCAAGGTTTTTCACCGGCGAATAGATATTGGGACCTTTGATCAATCCAACGATCAACGCAATTTCCTCGACCGACAGTCGGTCGAGTGGTTTACCGAAGTACCGATGGGCCGCCTCCCCCACACCATAGATCGACACGGGACCGGCTTGGCCCAGATAGATTTCGTTGACATAGCTTTCCAAAATATCTTGCTTGCTGTACTTGAACTCGAGCGCCAGCGAAGCCACCAGCTCCTTGAACTTCCGCCATATCGTGCGCTTGGGAGAGTAGAAGAGATTCTTCGCCAATTGCTGAGTCAGTGTACTCCCACCCTGGATTACCGCCCCCCGAGTGATATTGGTCCAAAGCGCTCGCCCGATAGCGATAGGATCAACCCCGAAATGAGAGAAAAAACGTCGATCTTCGATGGCCAGTAGCGTCTGAATCAAGGTGGGGGGTATCTGGTCCAGTGGAATCCATTCCCGAAGCTGCTTCGTACCGGCTCGCACTCCACTGATCAAGACCGGTTCGAGTGCCACGAGTGAGACGGGTCGTCCATCAGTGCCGGATAAGACCTCGGTTACAATACCGTCCATCAACGTTAGTTTGACTAACCGAGCAGGAAGCCGACGTTCTTCCTGCGCATGCAGAAAAATCTCAATCGAGTTTTTCGTCGTGAAATACTCACCGGCAACCTTGGGTTTGGCGGTGGCCGGTCGATACTCCAGACGATGCAGACGGTCGAACAAACCCTCATCCACGGGATGCAGCCCGGGCGTGAGAAAAAACGGCGCCCCATAGATCAGCAGCGGCGGATGCTCGTCGCTCTTCGGCAGGGCCAAACTCGCGGAGAGGACAAATCCGTATCCTGCCAGTAAGGCGAGTGCGACCCCACAGACGATGAGGAACAGCATCACAAGTCGCCGCCCCGATAAGAACGGCTGGGATGACGTATGGGCTGACATGTCCACAGCTTACCTGGAGTCATCGAACAAGTGAACTGGATAAGAAAGTCCCCGAGAGGGCAGCCCAGTGGGAACGCGGTGATATGTGCGGCCAAACACGATCTGACTTACGCAGCGCGGGAAGACACCCTGGGCATCCACCGCGTGAGGGCTTGGGCAATTTGCAAGTGAGACAGGCTTCGAGATGTAATCGTCCATCCCGGTGGCAGAACGCGAGATTCGGCGGGTATCTAAGCCATAGGTGTCAGCGCAATGGGTTTTCTAGTGGCCATATCGGCTGAGTTGAGGAGAAACTTGACCGAACCGACGAGAATGGGCCTAAACTATGCCTAACTACTGAAAAAACGGTTCAGGCTGCAGATCCAGTTGATAGAGCGGCTTTTTGTTGCGATTCAGGTGGGTGACGGATTGTTGCACCTGCCAGACCTCACTGCTGGGAACACCCTAAGGAGCCTGATCTCAGCTACCCACAAATCCCTTCTTTCGTGTTACCCCGTCCGGGCTCTAACCGACCATACACTCATCAGATATCTTTCCAACTGAAAGCACGAATCCTACAACCTACAACCAGGGAGAAATAACATGAGTTGTTCACGCTGCCACGGTCTCATGGTAAGGGACCACTTCTTGGATTTCGACGGCACCATCGGGCATATGTGGGCGAACGGATACCGTTGCATGAACTGCGGGAATGTTCACGATCCAGTCATTGAGCAACATCGCCTTGCTCGGAAACAACAGGCACTGGCAATTCAAAATGGCGAACACGAATCTAGGAAGGACGACCTTATCTCGGAATCTCAAACGGTCATTATGCGTGCAGCCTAGATTGAGATGCCTATGAGCGTTGCTCAACATGCTCTTGGATCTAACGAGGGAAAAGATGGCTTCCATTTTGATCGTCGATGATGACGCCCCGATTAGAGCCTTGTTACGTCGCATCCTTGAAGAGGATGGCCATCAGATTCGCGAAGCCGCGAACGGTGAGATCGGTCTGATGCTCTATCGAGACGCACCTGCGGATCTTGTCATCACAGACATCATGATGCCCGAACGAGATGGGATGGAAGTCACTCTCGCCCTGACACAAGAGTTCCTAGACGCTCGAGTCATCGCCGTCACTGGCGCAACCGGCGATCAGAACTTTCTCAACGTCGCCAAGCTCTTTGGTGCTCGACGTGTTATTCAGAAGCCCTTCACACCACAAGAAGTGCGTCGAGCCGTACGTTTCGTTCTCGATCATTAGCCTTCTGAAGAGTACATTATGTGGGTGGGTCCAGAATTAAATCGAACACCGCACTCACTCGTCAACCACCTTGCCGTTGGTCTTTTTCGATTCACACACCTGTAAAGGCCATAGCGACCCCACGAACATACCGATTCCCGCCATCAGAAATCCAATGAGCTGGGGCGGCCAGACGTCGGTTGGCTGACTCAATAATTCCAGGATCAACCAGCTCGCAAGACCAGCGATGATGGCATAGAGAGCGCCCTGCGTCGTGGCCCTCTTCCAATAGAGCCCTGCGACCAATGGGATGAACGCTGCCACCAGAGTCACCTTATACGTGTTCACCACCAGCTTATAGATTGTCGCATCCGACCAAAGGGCGACGGTTAATACTACTGAAGCAAAAACGAGCAGGACGACGCGCATTAAGCGAAGAAACTCTGCATCATTGACATGCGAGAGCATCGGTCGGATGACGTTTTCGCTCAGCGCCACCGATGGCGCGAGCAAGGTCGCACTTGAACAACTCATCACGGCCGACAGAACAGCTCCGAAAAAGATGATCTGTGCTGGAAGGGGCGTATGTTCCAAGACCAACGTCGGGAGAATAAGCTGTGAATCCTGCTCCAATAGCGCTCCGAACTTGACAGGATCAATCAGCGTCGCAGCGTACGCAAGAAACATCGGGACAAAACAGAACGCAAAATAGAGCGCAGCACCAAGCAACGAGCCTTGCACAGCTGTCTGTTCATTCTTTGCCGACATGATCCGCTGAAAGACATCTTGCTGTGGAATCGATCCCAGCATCATAGTCATCCAAGCCCCGACGAATGGAATCCATGCTGTAATGGCGGCGGGCGGGAACAAATCCAACTTACCAGCCACGGCCGCATGTGAGATAACCGTTTGCACCCCACCGGCCAGCTCCCCCACAATCGATGCGATGTAAAGCAATCCTCCTATGATCACCGAGATCTGAACAAAATCTAGAATCGCCACAGAAAACATGCCGCCGAACGTCGTATAGGTGAGGACAATGACTGCACCAATCACGATTCCCGCGGACTGACTGACTCCGCCTTCGGTAACCACATTGAGCACTAGACCGAGCACTTTGAATTGAGCCGCGACCCACCCAAGGTAGGAGGCGACAATACAGAGCGTGCACACAACTTCGATGGTCCGGTCATAGCGATACCGATAATAATCGCCGACCGTCAGCATATTGAGTCGATATAGCCTTGGCGCAAAAAAGAGTCCTGCGAGCATCAAACACATGCTGGAGCCGAAGGGGTCGGCCACGACGCCACGCAACCCCTCTTTGACGAATGTTGCTGAGATGCCCATGACGGCTTCAGCACCGAACCAGGTTGCAAATACCGTTGCTGTGACTACGGCGAGAGGCAAGCTTCTTCCCGCGACGGCAAAGTCTTTTGAGTCCCGTACACGGGTTGCGGCGAAAAGCCCGATGCCGACTGACAGGAGGAGATAGAGGATGACGAACCAGAGCACCACGC
>CABVRV010000159.1 GCA_902500755.1 uncultured Nitrospira sp. | reverse complement strand
GTGGCATCTCTCCTTTCGAATGCGGTGAGGGGCACACTCCGATTAATGCTGCTGCGTTACAGAAACTGCTCTGGAACGATCGGTTACCAGGCATCAGTCCTTCAAACCCGCTCCTACTACGACCAGACTGGTGCACGGCACGTCACTGAACACTCTGACTTGCGCGCAGGCTTATCACCCTCCTTTCTCAAAAACATCAAAGAGCCTGAAGATATTTTCCGTCTAACGAGAGAGAACCGACGATAGCCGTTGTCGTGAGGCGTGGATTCCGGAACAGGGCTGGTTTCGAGAAATGACGTGTGCGCCGTTGAGGTTGTTTTTATTCTCAGGCCGATCATTCCCCCCCCTAAAAGGCGATGTACTTATATACTGCCATTCCGCACAGTGTCAACAGATTTGGAGGCAGCCTATTCATTTTAGTCTCCTTGATAAGGGTGAGAGCGCAAAAATAGGAAACCCGTCAAGTCATGGCTGTGATCTTTTGTGTTTACACCATGTTCCTGTTACACTGTCACTCTTGTTATGACTGCCAACCGCAATGAGTCAACACCATGCTAAAGTCAGCTCCATTACTCTTTAGGCGACCGTTACACTTCTCATTACTCAGCTGTCTAGCCCTTATCACCGTCGGTTGCGCCGCATCTCATCCGCCTACCCCTGTTCACGACGCTGTTCTTGGCAAAGTCTTCCTTGAACACGTCTCGGATAAGTCTTTTCAGGCCGCACATCCCATCAAGTTATCGGAGACGACCGTCTCAGATATTTTGCGGGGAGTACACACGAAAGAAAAATCCGGGCTCGTGCTGCTGCTCGGTAAAGCCTTAAAATCAACAAACCTCAACGACATTCGCACGTTTTCGGAAGATGATATTGCGTTCCTAACTCCACACATTACCACCGCTCTCGCGCAAGCGACCCCCAATCAGCGGGTGGGATTTCATGTGTATTCCACACCGGTGATTTCCCAACGACGTAAGGATAGCCAAAACCCAGAAACCACATCAGGCTATCTCTTTGCAGACGGCCTGTCCCTGCATTTCACATTGACTCAGTACCGATACCGCCCAGGGAAGAAGTCTACCAGCAGCCAGAAAGAACCACGCCCTCTTCCGGATACGGATGGCTTACGCGACCGAGAAGTCACCTTCCTCCCGGAGGCTGCCATACGCCCTGACCTCTACGATCGGTCAAGTTGGATTGGAAAATCTGAAGATCGCTCGCTTGCGATTGATTATCAACTGCTGACGAAAGTCCTAGCGGCTCCTGCACCTCCACCATCCTCAACAGCGCAACAGCATCCTACAGCTTCGTCAGTCATACCACCGCCTCAATCCAGCTCTGCTCACGCATCACCGGTCGGAAAGCATGATGCTGACCTACAGGCCTTTAAGGAAGAACTGAAGGCTCTTCAAAAGAAGGTTGATGAGCAAAGCGCGGAACTCCAACGGCTAAAGAACCCTGGACCTAAGCAAACGCCGAGCCTCTCGTCGCCATAGGCCAATCCAGCACTCGGTTTCCCGCAACAGGGCATTTCGTTCTCAATTCCCTATCGACAGAAACCATGCAAGACTACAGGATAATGGTTGACTTTCGACTTTGTGGAGCGCTGAACCGGCTAGTGAGTGGCGGGTAGGGATTCAAACATTTCCTGCAATTGAGGAGCATTTTTGACTTCATCGCTCATAGACTGTTCCTCCTCAGTCTTGATCGCATCCATAGTCGGTTCTTCCGCCGATTCTTCCTCCGACGGCATCATTTCTCCATCAATCGGCAAGAGAGACTGTTCTGCTTCTCCAAGCTCTTTGAACTCGCGTAGCGGAGGCAGCTGCGTGAGATCGTTCAGGCCGAAGTGTTCCAGAAAAAATTTGGTGGTCCCATACATGATTGGACGCCCAGGAACTTCTTTACGCCCGACGATCCGGACCAGCTTCCGTTCCAACAATGTGCGCAACACGCCGGAAGTTTCCACGCCACGGATTTCTTCGATTTCCGCCCGCACCAGCGGTTGCTTATAGGCGATAATCGCCAAGGACTCCAGCGCAGATCTGGAGAGCTTCGCCGCCGTTTTGGCCTTGTCCAGCCGCTTGATCCAGGAGGCATATTCTTGTTTGGTCACGATGCGATATCCACCCGCGATTTCAGCCAGACGCACACCGCGTCCTTCGTGCTCCAGTGCTTGGCCAAGACCCCGCAATGCTTCTTCCACTTCAATCTTGGTCACGCTACCGATCACGGACGTGAGCCGAACGACCGACAGTGATTCGGAAGAGACAAAGAGGAGCGATTCCAGAATTGCCTGAAGCTCCGCCACGCCTTGCACACGGTCGAGATCACCGGCTCGCTCATCGGAGACTCTATTCCCCTCCTCCACATCAGTCGTGTCGACCTCGATCATCTCCTGTGCCAAGTCTGCCTCCCCTGAAGTCATGTCTCTTTCCATTCTACCCCAACATCATGAAGCTCTGCCGAATCCGGCACCAGAGAAAACGTCCGTGACACCAGAATCGGTCCAAATGTCTCGGTTTGGAACACGCGCGCAATTCGCAACCGCATCAGTTCAAGCAAGGCCAAAAACGTGACCACGATCACGACACGATGGCTCGGCCCTTCAAACAGCGCCGCGAATGAAACCGACTCTTTCCCCTCGAGTGTTTCGAGGATGAGATTCATCCGCTCACGAACGGTGAGATTGTCGGGAATGATTTCGAGCAGCCGGCTGCTCGGATTTCGATCGAGCACTTCCTTCAGCGCATCAACCAGATCGAACAAAGAAACATTCTCCAGTGGGAGATCTTCCTCAACGCGATCGAGCGCCGCACTCTGCTCACGCCGGAAGATCTCGCGCCACATTTTTTCCTGCCCGTCGAGTTGACGCGCCGCTTCTTTATAAGCTTTATATTCAAGCAATCGTCGGACGAGTTCTTCCCGTGGATCCGGCCCTTCCTCTTCGTCATCCGCTCTCTCATCCGCGGGCAGCAGCATTCTTGATTTGATCTGCAATAAGGTCGCCGCCATGACCAAAAAATCTCCCGCGACATTGAGATTGAGCTCCTCCATCGCCTCCAGGTACTCCAAGTATTGCTGCGCAATCATGGCGACAGGAATATCGTAGATATTGATTTCATTTTTCTTGATGAGATGGAGCAGCAGATCCAGCGGGCCCTCGAAATTCTCGATGCGGACTTGGTACGGCAGTTCGGTCTGTTCACAATTCTCTGGATGAGCGTCCACAGGCGGTGTTTATATCAACTTATAGAGAGACGGGCAAGTCTGAATCTATATATTGGGGATGGCCCGAGCTCATTCATTTGAGTTTTATGATGTACGCGATCAGTAAAACCGCCGCCACGAGAAAAACCAAAGTGAGGGTATACTGCCCTTCGCGAGTCTCAAGGAAACTGTCCGATTGCTCAGAGACGAGACGTTTGGTTTGAGTCAAAAGTGGAGGTTGGTCGAAGCGCGCCTTCGCAAGGTCGTCCTGTTGCCTGAACTCAGCGTTGGAAAAGTCGGCTGTCCCTAGAAACTGAGCACCGAAAAAGAGTGCCTCGTTCTCAAAAATCGTGAATCCAAAAAAAGTCTCACGACTAAAGATCGCCTCACCGAAAGTCACTCGATCCTTAAAGTGGCTTCCTGAAAATCCGGTCCCCTGACCGAACCTCGACCGCTCAAACGTTGTTGCTCGCTCGAACGTCACTTCAAGAAACTCCGCCATGCCGTTGAAGAGGGCACCCGTGCAATCCAGGGGCCCCTGAAACATCGATCGATAAAATCTGGTACTGGGTCCAAACTTCGTGTCTCTGCAAACCGCTTCCTTGGTAAACCGTCCCCGGACGAAATAGGCTTCCTGTTCGAACGTGGCGCCGGAGAAATCGACCTTTCCTTGAAAAACCGAACGCGAGAGATCCACTCCTTCTCGGAAGCGAGATCCCTGAAAGTCGACCGGCCCTTCAAACAGAAGCACACCATCGGGAGACCGATGCCGTACCACTCCCCGCACCTCGGAATCCATGATCCGTAATGCGGCCTGAACAAGTCGCTGCTCCTCCTCATTCTCATTCAGGCCGCGAACGGCCTTGGACACGAGGCGATCAAAGATAAGGTCTCCACGGATGAGCACTCCAACGAGATCGATCCGCCGCCCTTTTGCAATCGCATCAATCACTGTATCACCGGATACCGCATAGGCGTCGCGTTCATCCGGTGAACAAGCAGGAGGAAGATGAATGACCAGTCCGGCTTCCGTGTCACTCGCGCGTTGCTCAATCACACAAGTTGCATCGGCCACAAATGGCTCCATAACGATCATGCCAACGATCGCCAAAGCGATGTGCCAGCCGAGACCCCTCTGCGCCAGTTTTAGAAATTTCACGAGGATCGGGCAGAGTTACGTCGAGGGTTGTATCTGTCTACCAGGGGGAGAACAACGAACCATTCGTGATCTGATCAGGCACCCGCCGCGAGAGGTCATGACCTCCCGCGACGGTCGAACGGACGCGACGAGCGATTCCAAC
>CABVRV010000158.1 GCA_902500755.1 uncultured Nitrospira sp. | reverse complement strand
TTACAACCGGTTCGGGGTTGAACAATCTAGAATTTGGAGTTCGCGTACGCTACGAAATTCATCGCAAGTTTGCCCCGTATCTCGGCCTATCGTTCGACCGCAGTTTCGGTGAAACGGCCACGCTGGTGCGCCGACAGGGCGGAGATCCGAGCCAGATCCGATTCGTGGTTGGAGTGCGGATGTGGTTCTAAAGTTAAGCGAATCTTGGCGATATGCGATCCTCAGGATGGCTGCGTGATCAATTAATACCGAGCCTGCGATGGTCTTCAAACCTCGATGCGAAGCCGGAACATCTCATTGGTGATCGGGCCCATGACAGCGTTGGACTCGATAACTAATTCAAACAAGACAGTGTCAACACGATTGCGCCACATCGCGTGTTTCCGACTCCTGTAATGGTTACAGGCATGGTGATGAATCGATTCCTCCATCCTGGTTTTCACCGTTAATGCAGCCACAGATGAAGCGTTCACTTAATCACATCCCGTCCGGCGTCTGGGCGCTGGGCTTCGTCAGCATGCTGATGGACATCTCATCGGAAATGATTCATAGCTTGCTGCCGTTGTTCATGGTCACGATACTCGGCGCAAGCGCCATCGCCGTCGGCCTTGTCGAAGGATCAGCTGAATCTCTTGCTCTGGTTGTGAAAGTATTTTCCGGTACGCTGAGCGACTATCTTGGTAAACGTAAGGAGCTGGCCGTGTTTGGTTATGCCTTGGGTGCGCTGACCAAACCCCTCTTTGCACTCGCTCCTGGGGTGGACATGGTATTAACCGCACGATTATTGGATCGAGTCGGAAAAGGAGTGCGGGGAGCCCCCCGCGATGCATTGGTGGCGGACATTGCGCCGCCGCAGCTCCGAGGCGCAGCGTTCGGCTTGCGGCAGTCGTTGGATACCGTCGGCGCGTTCGTCGGTCCATTGGTTGCCGTGGGGTTGATGCTTCTCTGGGCCAATGACTTTCGGGCGGTCTTCTGGGTAGCCGTCATCCCAGGGTTGATGGCCGTGGTGCTCCTGGTGTTCGGAGTCCGAGAACCTGCGCGCCGTCAAACTGAGACAAGGACAAACCCGATTCGAAGGGATAATCTCCGGCGACTCGATTCCGCCTATTGGTGGGTGGTGGGAATCGGATCGGTGTTCATGCTGGCACGGTTCAGCGAAGCCTTTCTTGTCCTCCGCGCCCAGCAAGGGGGAATCCCCATCGCGCTTGTTCCTTTGGTCATGGTCGCAATGAATCTGATTTATGCAGTATCTGCGTACCCATTCGGTAGGCTCTCCGATGCGATGAGCCATGCGAAGCTGCTGGTATTAGGCCTGATGGTGCTGATTGCCGCCGATGTGGTTCTGGCCATCAATAATCACTGGAGCATTGTGCTGTTAGGGGTTGTCTTGTGGGGGCTGCACATGGGGATGACCCAGGGCTTGCTGGCAGCCATGATCGCCGGCGCCTCACCAGCAGACCTGCGCGGGACTGCATACGGATTTTTCAATCTGGCCTGCGGGTTGGCTCTGTTAGCCGCAAGTGCACTTGCGGGCATTGTTTGGGAACAGTTCGGCGCGCCGTTCACATTCTGTGTGGGGGCCACGTTTGGCGCTTGTGCAATTGCGCTGATTGTCGTCAAAGAAGGTCGGCCTCCAAGTGTTGGAGTCCCGTCCCAATAGGGGTTTCCATAGCCGCAGCTAGGACCTGATGTAAACGAGCGGCTGTACGAATCTGGCTCAGTGCACAATCTGGAGTTTGAGATCGTCGAAATAGGTGACAGCATCCGATTTTGTCCAGAGCCCCACTCGGCCGGTTGTGAAGGTCTGATCACAGAGATCAAACACTTGTTTCTCATCAAAGAAGACTCGGACTATGCATCCTTTCGTGATGACGCGGAGCGGATGCCACTGCCGGACGTCAATAATCTGATCGAAGTTCTGGATTAAGTGCCGGACGCCTTTGACGACCCGGTAGATGCGAATATTTTGTTCGAGCGGATTGGCCCTGGCCAAGTAGTAGTTGCGGTCGTCCGTGGCACGCCAGATCAGACCCCCGCCCATATCGGCTTTGCCATCGATCGGCAGGAATGAGACTTCAAGCTCAATGTCTGACGATGTGGTTCCATCGATAAGCAGGTTTTTGTAGGCATGCTCCGCGCCCTTTGCCATGAGCTGTCCGAGCACGCGGGAAGGACTCTTTGCCTGATCGGTCTGAAGCACCTTCCATTCCCCAGCAGGCCTTCCATCAAACAAGGTGCCTATCTTGAACTCAGAAGGAAGAGTCTTCGGTGAATCATCGTCAAACGTCCACACTCGGGTTGTGGTCTCGATCGAGTCCCCGACCGCCGGCACGGCCGTTACCACGAGAACGAGTAGGAGAATACGTTTGAGAGATGTGTTCATGGTCTATCGCCAGGTGACTTCTTCCCAACAGAGATGGACAAACGTCTCGAAGGGAGGAAAGTTATTGCTGTTTTGTTCTTTTGAGCGCACCCACAGGTCGATTTCCATACCGGCCGGATCGGTTTCGCCGCCGGGCAACGTGCGTGTGACAGGATAGCGGACTTCGTGGGTCTTGGGATCGCGCGATCGCTCCATCACCATGAAGTGTGCGTCATAGTCCTTGTAGAGCACGTGGTCATCCTTATACATTGTTGCGGTGCCCCAGCCACCCAGGTACAACCAAGTCTTGGGATAGAGCGGATCGCCATTGTTTGAATCTCCATGCTCATAGATTCTGGTCGCAATGCCTCCGTCCTGAAACGGAGCTTTCGCAGCAAACCGATCAAAGACGATTCGATACCGGTTTGTCCCTTCGACGAATTCGGCTACTACTCGTCCCGTGTTGGTGCGTTCATTCACCTCAATCTCAATCGATCCCTTCACCGTATTCAAGTGCTTGCCCGCATAGTCCAGATGATCCCAGGGCGCCGTATCGCCCATACTTCCGACGAGGAAGGCGCGATCACCTTTGAGTCGAAATTCACCACTGTAAAAAGGGTGCTCAGGCGCTTTGAAAATCCTGGTGCCTTCATCTCCTTTAGGGGTCCCAAACTTACTCTCCTCGGCATGCCCCAGAGAGACAAGAATTCCTGAAGCCGTTGTGAGTAGGATAAGAGCAATGAAAGTCGCGAGATGTATCATCATGTCACCTTTTGGCTATGGAGTGCTTTCGTCCAGAAATGGATGAAGGAAGAAACTGGACTCCATGATCGTAACATATGAGTGTTCTTGCCGACCAACTCGCCTCGGCGGGACGCTGTCTTGTCTCCTGAATGTCAAGTGGCCCCGCTAGAAAGCGGTTGTCTACACGACGCAGCATACGTCATATCGAATTATGAATGCGTGTGATTGGGTCCGCGTGGTAGGCTCGGGCGTATAGTAAAATAACGATAAACTGTAGGAGAAGCCCTCTCGTGAAGCTCAGTAGGCTCGGAATCGTCGTGTGGGGAATCGTCGGCTGTCTGATGGTTCCGATGTCAGGCTTGGCCGCGACTCAACAAGTCCCGAAGGCAAGTGGCCAGGATTTGCAGCGCCAAGTCCGGGGCACCGCCAATAAGGTCATTCCGGCAGTCGTGAGTATCGCATCCACCGTGATGGTGCGCGATCAAGCCTTTAGCGATGAAGCGCTGCCGTTCGGCCTGTTCAAAGAGCCGCCGACTCGTCGGCAATATGGCCAAGGTTCCGGCGTGATCGTGTCACCGGATGGCTATATCGTGACCAATAACCATGTCGTCGCTGATGCCGCCGACGTGGAGGTGATTCTGGCGGATCGCCGTCAATACAAGGGGAGAGTGGTTGCCACCGATCCAAAGACCGACGTCGCGGTGGTGAAGATCCAGGCCACGAATCTCCCCACTGCCGCGTGGGGCGATTCGAGCCAGCTGGCCGTCGGCGACTTCGTGCTGGCCATCGGCAATCCGCTGGGATTAAACCGCACGGTCACGTTCGGCATTGTGAGTGCGGTTGGTCGCGCGGATGTGGGCGTAGCGGACTTCGAAGATTTTATTCAAACGGATGCGCCGATCAATCCTGGGAATTCCGGCGGAGCACTCGTGAACATCCAGGGCGAGCTGGTGGGGATTAATACGGCGATCGCTAGCCCGACCGGCGGAAGTGTGGGTGTCGGATTTGCCATACCCAGCAACATGGCCCGCGCGGCTATGCAGAGCCTCATCAAGACGGGTCGCGTGGTCCGAGGGTTTCTGGGTGCCTCGACGCAGGACGTGAGTCCTCCATTGGGGAAAATTTTCCACCTGCCGGACGTCAAGGGAGCGATCGTCACGGATGTGCAAGCGAAGGGGTCTGCCGAGCGAGCCGGTCTGAAACGAGGCGACGTCGTAGTGCGGTTCGACGGGCAAGACGTGATGGACAGCGGCCATCTGCGGAACCTGGTGGCGCAAGCGTCGATCGGCAGTAAACATCGCCTGGATCTCATTCGAGACGGGAAGCTGTATCAGGCTGAGCTGGTGATTCAGGAAGCCCCTCGTGAGCGGACGAAGAAGGCTCAGCCGGCCTCAACTGCGTCTACTGTCCATCCGCTCGCCGGGGTGGTCTTCGATGACGTCACTCCACCGTTGGCGCGCCAGATGGATTTACCGGTGAACAACGGGGTCGTGGTGACGGATA
>CABVRV010000157.1 GCA_902500755.1 uncultured Nitrospira sp. | reverse complement strand
GCGGCTATTCCCTTCAGCGACATTCCTCTCCTACCGGTATGGTCCGGCGGGACAAATCATGCCCTGGAAGACGAGACTCTCGCACTTTTATCACCTCACGACCGCTGCACTTGATCTGATTCGACGGGTGCTTCGTCGGCTCACAACTACGCCAGTGCGCGGCCCGCTATGATCATTCGCCTACTCAACCCATCAACTTCTTCACCCAACTTCTCGGTCGAGGGGTTACCGGAGGCCGTGCACTGGCTCATCCTACGAAATGTGATGGCGCCTACCATACATTCTGAGAGTATGGCTCCGACGATTCAGAAACGAGACGAACTCGAACTAGAGGATGCGACCGAACTTCAGATCGGCGATGTCGTCGTCTACCGACTTGACCGGTTATTTATCTGTCACCGTATTCATGGCATCGAAGACTATCGGATTTTTCTGCGAGGAGACGCTGCCACCGGCCCATACGAAGAGGTTGACGTTCGGCAGGTCGTCGGACGGGTCGATTATGTATTCCGCGATGGGAAGCGGCTCGACGTTCGCCGGCCTCGACTATCACCCATGGAAATGCCGGATGATTCTGAATGGGGTGCGGCATGGACGCGGAGTTCGCGACGGGCAAGAGCCCTCATCTTGCGGTTCATGAATTGGATCGTCGGAGTTCCTGGCATCAAAAGCATGTTCCGCATCATCCTCCGAAGGCTGATGACAATCACAATTATGGAGCGAGCGGCGCTGCAGTCCCTCGACGGGTACCTGACACGAGACCAGGTTCATCTCAATCAGCTCAAGCAATACGTGTCGCCCTCCACCGGCAGCGACACCCTGCTTGTGATTCGTGTCGGTCCAGCCTATTTTGGAATTTTCACCCAGGATCCCTGGCGCATGCAGATCCGCCCATTCCTGCGCCCATTAACCACTTCGCTTGTCGTAGAAGCGATTGAATCGTGCCATCCGGTCCAGCCCTCTCTTCACTCGATTCGACGCTCAACAACGACCACTGGAAATCAATAACAATCCCATTTTCACACTCGCACGAACAGGCATTCTTTTTCGCGATTTCTTCGTGGAGCGAATCGAGGGTGCTATAGTTGTGACCTGTCATTGGACAACCGGATCAATCGCCACCAATATCATTCCATGGACTCAACTCTTCCACAAGCCGCGTCCGCTATCGATCCAAAAATAGCCGCTCGGGCCGGCAAAGGCGATCACCTCGCCTTTAGCCAACTCTACGATCAATCGAGCACGGTGCTCTTCAGCCTGGCCGTGCGAATCCTGGGGAGCCGAGAGGAAGCGGCGGAGGTCCTTCAGGACCTGTTCGTCGATGTGTGGAGAAAAGCGGTTCGTTACGATGTCGGACGCGGGACGCCGATCGCCTGGTTGCTGACCCTGACACGTAGTCGAGCCATCGACCGATTACGGACATCTCCACCCCGTGTTCGTCGCCAGAATGTCTCCACCGATGACGCAGAAAATGGGACACCAGCCGGGCAGTTCGAGTCACCAGCCGATCAGGCACTACGAACCGTGATCAGCACGACCTTGGCAGACCTGCCGCAGGCGCAACGGCACGCCATTGAATTGTCGTACTACGAAGGCCTGTCTCCGGTAGAGATTGCCACGCGACTTAGTCAGCCGCTCGACGCCGTCACAGCCCGCATCAGGCTCGGCATGTCAAAACTGCGAGAGTCATTGCACACCTACTGGGAACAGGACAAGTCGGCATGACGCATGAAGACTTAGAGGAAACCGTTCCGCTCTACGCGATCGGCACGTTAGAAAAGATCGAACGGCAAGCCCTGGAAGCTCATCTGCTGTCTGGGTGTATTCCTTGCCGTACCGCGCTCAAGGAGTTTCAATCGGTCACAATCTCCCTCCCATTCGCGCTGAACATCGTGCCGCCCCCACGCGCATTGAAAGCCAAGATCATGGGGGCTCGCACTCAGGCACCTCCGACTGAGACGGCTACTCACCCATCCGCCACACCCAGCCTGGAACCGGGTGAATGGATGAAGCATCTCTTTCCGCCGACCCCACCCTCAACAACCTCGTTCGGCTTGGCGCTGGGAATGGTTTTCGTCGGAATTCTGGTCCTCTTGATGTTTCAGAGTTGGAAGTCATCCCCTCGCGCAACCGAAGAGACGAGGACGCTAATGGAACTGCAGACTCAAGTGGATGCCGCCAACGCCCAACTCACGACTCTTCAGCAGCAACTCAGCGAGCGTGACGAATCGCTTACGCAGACTCGTGAAGAGCTTCAGCGCCGAATGGAAGAGTTAGCAGAGACCAAAGACCAGCTGATTCACCGAGAGGCTGAGCTGGATGATCTCAACGCTCAGCTGGCTGAACAAGGTGGACATTCAGCCAGAATACCATAGAGTCACGGGCAGCTCTGCTCTCTACTAGTTCTCTTCCGACAACCAGTGTGCCTTGGTAATGGCTCCTCCTGTCCCTGACTTCAGCTCCTGTGCTAGCATAAGTCGTGACCGCCAGAGACTCCACACGATCTGATTCGCTGCCGCAGAACAACCAGGATTCTCATTGCATGGAGCTGGCCCTTCAACAGGCTAGGCTCGCTCCGCTGATTGGTGAAGTACCGATCGGCGCGGTGTTGGTGCATCAGGACGAAGTGATTGCTGCTGCTCACAATTACCGAGAACTATCACAGGATCCAACTGCCCATGCTGAGATGATCGTCATCCGCAAGGCTGCGGAGCAGTTAAAGACGTGGCGTCTCACCGACACGACTCTCTACGTCACGCTAGAACCCTGCCCCATGTGCGCCGGAGCGATCGTGCAAGCCCGCATCGCTCGACTCGTGTTCGGCGCCTGGGATCCCAAAGCCGGAGCGTGCGGATCGATCCTAGATATTCCGGCGGAGCGCCGGTTCAACCATCGTGTACGAGTGGCAGGGGGGTTGTTCGAACAGGAGAGCCGAGCACTCTTGCAGGAGTTTTTTCGAGCCAAAAGGGACAACGCTTCGGGGAAGTATCGTCCACCAAAGCCGGCCATCTAGCACCATACACGCGCCCTGCGAACGACTGTGTCAATGGAAGAACAGCAGATACTGCCCTCCCCGATCCCATGTATGGCGGCGAGACACTCCATCGACATTTGAGTTTTTGGAACAACCTCACGTTCGGTTTTGCAATGGTGTCTCCGGTCGTCGGGCTCTACATCATCATAGGTGTCCAGACGGCTCTCACCGGGGGTGGTCGGTTTACCCCAGAACACAATGCGTTCATGCGGGGATGACACGCGCAACGCCGGTTCCCATTCCACGAATGAGAACCGGTTTGTGTGACGATCACATTAGGCTGCCACGGGAGAGGAGAACTGTCCAATTATCCGGTCGATTTCCGGTGCATCCAGCACTTCTTTTTCCAAGAGTGCTTCCGCCAGCGCCTTCAAGCTCGCCATCTGCTCAGTCAGCACTCGCTTGGTCCGCTCGTAGTTTTCCGTGACAAGGCGCTTCATCTCACGATCAATCTCCAGCGCCATTTCATCACTGACATCGCGTTTGGTCCCAAAGGAGCGGCCTAGAAACATCGATTCCTCTTTCGGCCCAAACACGAGCGGCCCAAGCTTTTCACTCATGCCCCACTCGCAGACCATTTGCCGCGCTAGGGCCGTCGCGCGCTCCAAATCGTTGCCGGCACCGGTTGTGACTTGTTTGAATACCAGTTCTTCCGCGACTCTGCCGCCCATGAGAATCGCCAACGTGTCGTACAAAAACTCTTTGGAATAATTGTGGCGGTCGTCGGTCGGCAACTGCATGGTCACACCCAGAGCACGACCTCTCGGGATAATCGACACTTTGTGGACAGGATCGGTGCCCGGCAGGAGTTTAGCCATCAAGGCATGACCCGCCTCGTGATAGGCGGTGACCCGCTTTTCCTCGTCCGTGAGAGTCATGCTCTTACGCTCGGCGCCCATCAAGATTTTATCCTTTGCCATGTCGAAATCCATGGCCTCGACTTCATTTTTGTTCTGACGAGCAGCCCAGAGCGCAGCCTCATTAACCAGGTTTTCCAAGTCGGCGCCTGAGAAACCAGGGGTTCCTCGAGCGATCTTCTCCAGTTCCACATTGGCTGCAACCGGCACTGTTTTCGTATGGACCTTTAGGATCTCCGTACGGCCCCTAAGGTCCGGCTGATTCACCACCACTTGCCTATCAAATCGACCTGGCCTCAGCAGAGCCGGGTCGAGCACATCCGGCCGATTGGTCGCTGCCACCAAAATGACGCCCTCCGTCGTATCAAATCCATCCATTTCGACCAGCAACTGGTTAAGGGTTTGTTCACGCTCATCATTTCCACCGCCGAGCCCCGCTCCCCGTGACCGTCCGACTGCGTCGATCTCATCGATGAAAATGATGCAAGGCGCATGCTTTTTCGCTTGCTCGAACATATCACGAACCCGAGAGGCCCCGACGCCAACGAACATTTCCACAAAATCCGAACCGCTGATGCTGAAGAAGGGAACTCCCGCCTCGCCGGCAATCGCCTTCGCCAATAGTGTCTTCCCGGTTCCGGGAGGGCCCACTACCAACACACCTTTGGGAATGCGTCCGCCGAGTTTCTGGAACTTTCGCGGGTCTTTCAGAAATTCGACCGTTTCCTG
>CABVRV010000156.1 GCA_902500755.1 uncultured Nitrospira sp. | reverse complement strand
GCGGCTGACTCATAATCAGCTGGTCCTAGGTTCAAGTCCTAGTGGGCCCACCAGCGGGCTTCTCACGCCTTCAATGCGCCGGCATTGATGGAAAGGGCATGTTGAATCAAAAACTTTCCCCACTTATCGAACTGCAAAAACTCGATCTCCGGATCATGGAGATCAATGAGACTCGCCGTAAAATTCCCGAACGTCTCCATATTGCCGAATCTCCTCTTCAAGAGGCGACTCAACTCTTGAACGAAACAAAAGCCGCCGTCGACGGCGCTGCCAAAGAACGGCGCGCGCACGAAAAGGATCTCGAGGCGCACGAGGCGCATACAGAGAAGATGAAATCACATGCAGCGAACCTGAAGACGAACAAAGAGTATCAGGCGCATCTGTTCGAATTGGAGCTGGCGAATAAGAAACGGGGAGAGTTTGAAGAGAAGATTCTGTTGTCGATGGACAAGACCGACCAGCTTCAGAAGACCGCCAATGAACTTCAGGACAAGAAGAACGCTCTAGAGAAAGTCTTTGCTCAGGAGAAGCGCGTCCTGGACGCACAAGACAAAGAGCTTGCGACCGAGCTGGCGCAACTCGAAGGTCATTATCGGGAGGCGTCCGCGAAGATCGAGAAAGGTCTACTCGATCGATACAACCAAGTGAAGGCCTCGCGGAAAGATCAGCCTCTTGCCGCGGTGCGTGACGGGATCTGCGCCGGTTGTCGCCTCCAGATTCCGCCGCAACTCATCGCGCAGGTGAAACGCTCCAACGATCTGCATGTCTGTCCCTATTGCCGGCGAATGCTCTACTGGGAAGGTGAGCCGGCAGTGGAAGCGCCCTCAGTGCCGGGAGTTAAGCCTTCAGACCTTGAAGTTGGGGAGTCAGTATAATTTGATGTGAAAAGTGCTAGCCGCGAGCGCCTCGACAGTTACCTGATCACCCCCTTCTCTTCATGATCGTCTGAAAAGACCCAGTGCTTGCGAGGCGGTGCTGCCTTCGCGTATCTGATCTGATACGGAGAGGCCCAATCAGATACAGAGAACGTCGAGGTGCTGCGGCACTCTTTGCCTACATACTCCCACAAAATCAGACACTTCAATCATCCTTCCGAGCCAGGCAAGGTCGTTGCTAGATGAAGCGTGTAGCAACTTCTGATCACTCATTGCGTGGTTGGCACAGCAAGGAGGTGGGAGCGATGGCCAGTTATGCTCGAGAGGATGGTGCGGGACGGACCAGGGAGCTAGCCGAATTTCTGTTGGAACAACTCGGCAGCCAGCCGATGTTTATGGACATCGACATCATCCCAGGGGTCTGGAGTTCGAGGAGTCGATCGAGGCGTCAGCATTGGGAGGGGGAATCGGTTGTGGATGCTTCACAGGCGTCACAAGGCAAGTCGGCAGAACTCGAAGTGGTTAGGTGAGGTGTACCCAAGTGGCCACGGAAGGAACGCCGTTCGTATCGATGATGAAGAGCATGTACCACCCCGGTGGTGCGAGGTTCCGGTTGTTTGGTACCGCGAGCTTCAGCGAGGCTGCCTCGCGAGCCACGATCGGGAGATCGACGAGCCGCTGCTCGCAATCGAACGAATGCGTCGTTACACCGCCCTTCATCAGATGGGCCCAGCGGATTATGGCTGCCTGCGGTGTGGGCAATGTAACTTGCTCGCCATAGTTCCATTCTGTCACCACCGCACCGATCGTGGGTCGTGGGCCCTTAAAGAGGTAAGGCGGGCTGAAGACTTCGAGGCGCATCTCCTCTTCAGGATCCGGCGGCTCCCAGGCTACCGAGTGCCCGCCTTCGGGATTTCCCGCGGCAGCGACCACGCGGCCGTCGGGCAAGAGCAGAGCTGTCGAGTGATACAGGCGCGGGATGGTTGCGGCGGCCATTAGCTGCCACTGTCCTGTCGCTGGATCATAGGTTTCAGCTTGTAGCCGTGCCAGCGGTTCGTCCTCTTGCTTGAGCGATCCACCCGTGACGAACACGGTCCGGTCCGGTAAGAGCACGGCATTCAAGTGCAGACGTGGCAGCAACATGGGCGCGGCTGCAACATAGTTGGGAGGCTGAGCCTTCAGGTCCACGATACTGACCATCCCGGTCGCGTCGGTCTTATCCGCCTTGCCCACGGGGCCACCACCCATGATCAATACCATTTGATCCTGCGCGGGCGGAAGCAGCACGCTGGCAGACTGGTTCCGGAGCACCGGGTCGAGCAGGTCCGGTACGAAGGTGAGACCAATCGGGTTCTGTGTGAGATTCAGCACACAGGGTTCAACTTGTAAAGGATCGTCCATTCGTCCACCTGAGAAGAAGACGCGACCGTTCTGCATCAAGAAGAGATGCGCGTATAGCGGCAGACCTGGGAATCCCGCCGGCAGATGTAGCCCCTGCCAGGTGTTGGTTGCCGCCGAGTACAACTCAACGGCTTGATTGTGGCCGTTCCCCGCTTCATTGAGACCGGTTGTCGCGAGAACTCGGCCATCGCCCATCGTGACGAGGGTCGGATACCAGCGGCCATGCTGCATGTCCTTCACGAATGCCCAGGATTCGTCGAAGGGATCGAAGATGGCGACCTCTTTACGGCCTTTGAAGGGGTTGTAACCCAGCGTGCCACCAGCCGACAGCATGCGGCCGTCAGGTAAAAACGCATCGCCGCCGCAGAAAAAATCAAAGACTTTGCCGTCGGGAGTCCGTAGTGTGTCCGGGTGCGAGAAGTTCGGTGCTCCGGGACCATGGGGTACCGCCGGGTCCCACACCACGCTTGTGAAGATGCCCTGTGCTTCATTACCGAAGTCGGGGCTGGCAAACCGCACGGCGCTGCTTCCAGAGCCGGCAAAAAACAGCACTTTCCCTTTGGGAAGTAAGGCGGCATGCACGGCGAGGACACCAGACTTGAACGGCAGCACCTCCCATCTTCCTTCGCGCGCCGGATCAGAATCGAGATCGAGGACCTCGTACAAGCCGGCATTCTGCTGGGGCGGGTTGTCGATGTTGAGCGCAATGAGCGTGCGGCGACCGCCGAGATTCGCTGCAGCAAGCCCACCGCCCTGGTTCTCCCAGGAGAACCAACCGGGGACACCCATCCATGGTCCCCAGTTGCCGACATCTCCGGTCATCTGGAGCCGCTGTGCGCGTTTAATGAACGCCTGGTTTTGACCAATCGCGTTGTCGATCTGGAAGATGATGAGATCATGATCGCCAGATCCATTCCCATCGACGACGGCGACACCGGCACCCTGGTTTTCCCAGGAAAACCAATCCGGCACCTGCTGCCAATCACTCCATCCGGCGGTGACACGACCGTCGGTATCAAGTCGTCTCCCGATTCGGTAAAAGGCTTGGTTTTGCTGTTGAGGGTTATCGATCATGAAGACGAAGAGTTCCGGACGGCCATCGCCGTCGAGATCACTGAGCACAATCGCGCCATGCTGGTTCTCCCAGGGGAACCAGTCAGGAATTTGAATCCAGTCGCTCCAGCCACCCGTGACGTTGCCGTTGGCGTCCAGCGATCGGCCGATTCGATACCACGCCTGATTCTGTCCCTGCGGGGCGTCGATCATGAATACTACGAGGTCAAGCCGCCCGTTCCCGGTCAGATCCCATAAGGCGAGTCCAGCGCCCTGATTTTCAAATGAGAACCAGTCCGGTATGTCGATCCATGGTCCCCAGCCGGCAGTGGGTTTGCCGGCAGTATCGAGATTCCTGCCCACACGATACAAACCACGGTTCTTACCGGGCGGATCATCCACCATGAGGACGACAAGATCTTGGAGCCCGTTGCCGGTCATATCGCCGACGGCAATGCCACCTCCAGCGTTCTCCCACGCAAACCAATCCGGCACATTTATGAATCCATTCGGCATCGTCCGAACCCCGAAGGACATTGATCGCTACGAATGCAGAGTGCTGCACTCATGGCAGACATGACACAGTCCTCCAAATACTGTTTTAGGTGGTCCGCGGCATCGAAAGAAGTCCTGAACCGATGTGTGCTTCAGTCTACCTTGGCCGTCGCATACCGCGGATTCCGTATGTCATACACGCACGACCTCGGGTGCGCTGTATAGCTTCAATTCGTATGCCCCGCTGAATAATGTGAATTAATGGCGAGTTAGCGAAATGAAACGGAAGATCGTCTCATAGGTGTACAGTGCTCACACTCGGCATTATGGCATCAGCTTGCAACAAAGAAGCGTATTGACTGAAGAAAAATCCATTTGAATCAATGTGATATCAGACATGATTCTTTTCCAATCTTAGCTCTTCGCATAAGCCATGTTGTTCCAGTAGTGAACAGCCAAGAATGGTTGAAACGAATCAAATGTGTCCCGCTTTGTCTGGTGCCATTGGTTGTCATATGAAAATTAATAGTAGACGCATGGGCATACATGGCTACCGCACCAGGCGTTCCAGCGTGGGTCGTGGTCCACAACGAAACGGTTTGTCTTGTGAAGCGAGATCGCCCTAAGTCCAGCCACGAGGATTCGTTCATCGGCTTGGCCTCCTTAGGGGGGGAAGTTTTGGGATCGACCGCGTGGTGGCCTATCGGGCTGAGCCGTGTCTCCGTACGATAACTTCGACGGAGAATCAGAGCAGCCCAGCCACTATGGATTGAGTCGTTTTGAAATGCAGTTTGGCCACTGACCCCAGCCGCTCTTGTCCGTGTTTCTTGATGATCATCTTCGCGGCGAGCTCAACGGCAGGTGAGGCGCCTT
>CABVRV010000155.1 GCA_902500755.1 uncultured Nitrospira sp. | reverse complement strand
CGGAGGACCGCGAATTGGCCGACGTGGTGCTGGTCAACACCTGCGCCATCAGAGAAAACGCTCACAACAAGATCTACGCCCATCTCTCTGAGTTAAAAACACTGAAGAAACAACGCCCGCTTGTCGTCGGGGTCCTTGGCTGCATGGCCCAAAACCTGAAAAGCGCGCTTGCGGAAAAGGAACCGCTGGTCGATGTGTTAGCCGGCCCGGATGCGTACCGTCAACTTCCCTCGTTGTTGACGACCGCGCTTGAAGCGCAAGAACGGGGACTCGCTCAGAAAGGGTTTGCTCTTGATCTGTCGGAGTATGAAACCTATGAAGGGATCATGCCGGACCGCGACAGCGGGGTGAACGCCTGGATCACAGTAATGCGAGGCTGTGATAATTTTTGTTCTTTCTGTGTCGTTCCCTATACCAGAGGACGTGAACGGTCCCGTGATCCAGAGTCCATTCTACTCGAAGCTCGCGACGCGTCGGCTCGCGGCTTCAAGCAAGTGACGTTACTCGGCCAAAACGTCAACTCTTATCGCTACGGAAATTGGGACTTCGCCGGTCTCATTCGTGCGGTCGCAGACACTCCAGGCATCGAACGAGTACGGTTTACCTCTCCACACCCCAAAGATTTTCCCACCAGATTGATCGAGGTCATTGCCACGCACCCCAAGGTCTGCAAACACATTCATCTTCCGCTTCAGGCTGGGAGTGATCGCATTCTGCGACTCATGGGGCGGACCTATACGGGAGTTGAGTACCTTGCGTTGGTCGATCATGTTCGGCGGACCATCCCCAATATCATCCTGACGACGGATATCATCTGTGGTTTCTCCTCAGAATCACCTGAAGACTTCCAAGCCACTCGACGGATAGTGGAACAGGTGCGGTTCGACTCAGCCTACATCTTCAAGTACTCTGAGCGGAAGCACACGATCGCGGCCAGGAAATATGCCGATGATATTCCCGATCAAGTCAAGGGCATGCGCGTCGCGCAACTCATCGAGATTCAGCGCCGTATCACGTTGGAACGTAACCGCCTGTATATCGGTCAGGCCCTTGAGGTTCTCGTCGAGGGAGATGCGACCCGTTCATCAACTCAAGGAATGGGGAAAACCGATGGAAACATCACGGTGGTCTGGGACAAGAGCACCGGCGATTCTGGTCCGGGCACGCTCTCGACGAAACGCATCGTCAATGCCTCAGCCGCGACTTTGTATGGGGACTGACTGTCATTGCCTCATGCTGTTTTCCTTATGAGACAACTGTCTCACTTTGGAGAACAATCCTGTACATCCGACGTTGGATTTGAACATTTTCCGACACCTCCACCGTCTACCTTCTGACAATTCCTTAACTGGTCGCAGCTATACCCACTCCTCTCGGATCTCGGTGCTCATCGACTCTCTTACCGATACCCCAAATCTTTTTTGCCCAGGACTAAGGCATGATTTTCTTCTAACGGCTCAATAATTCTACAAATTGCGTCGTGTCATCAATCCACATCATTCCAACCTGATAAACTCACGACCTTCTAGCTCATGACAAGAATCTCTATACGGTCGGACAACTGATTTATGATTCCGTTCCGCTCCCATAAAGGCACGGACCTTGCTTTGGCTTGAGCGTCTATCGCTTTGGCAACCTTGGACTTCGCCGCTCGTCATGAAGCCCGCTGATCCTGATTCAAAGCCGAATCCCAACCCTTCCGATTCCCGCATCACACTCGAAGCGATCATTTCCGTCGGAGTACTCGGATGGTTGGCGATAGGTATGGTGCTCATGGGTCTTGGCATCTGGTAATTCAACATAAGCAACATTATTCGCGAGAAGATCGAGATCAACCGTTGATTACTGACAGTGGCATTTCTCAGGCTCACGACCACATCGAAGGATGAGGAGAACCCATATGCATGCACCCACTAGCCTCCGCAGTGTTCAATATGTCGGTATGTTGATATCGCTCACTCTGATCGTGGCCGGATGCTCGATGTTTTCTGGAGAAGCAAAGGTTCACAAGAATGCGAAGGGGTCCGTCTATCTCAAGGAAATCGCGGATTGGTCTTTTGAAGCGAGTCATCCTGCCATGATCGACCAAATGACGATGCTCAAGGTGATCAAAGGCGTGGTGACCGACAGCACCGCAAAAATGCCCGCCAGTGGCAGCAAGCCGATGAGAATGTTCAGCGATGAAGACGCCGAGTTTCTTGCTCCCCTGCTAGCCCAAGGCTTATCGCAAGCGAAACCGGAGCAGATTGTCGGTTTCAAGGTGTCTCCATCGGCAGGGTCAGGCGCCGAACCCACGGCGGGCACACTCTACGTGCATAATGGATCGATTTTTCTGACACTCGCTTCTGCGCAGAACATGAAGTCGTCCGGATTCGTCCCTGGCTCCGTTGCTCGCCTTGAAAAGGCTCCTTCCTTTGTCGCCATGGGAAGCGACGCGATGACGCTCGTGATCGATCACCAGGCGCTTGCCAAAACGCCGATGCCAGGCTCATCTCCGGTGGCAGGAGCACCTAAGTCGATGCCCGCGTCTGAGTCACAAGCCGTTGCGACCATGAAGACAGCACCGGTACAAGACGCTGGAGCAGCCACTCAGGACTTCCAGGCGAATGGTTCTCTTGATTCGGAATCTCTCGCATTGAACAACGATGAACTGTTGAACAAGAAACTCGATGAGCTCCGTGATGCACGCAAGGCCAACAAGCTGAAAGATTCCGAAATCGCGACTCTCAAGAAGGAAGCGGCCTGGATGAAGAAAGAACTCCGTCAGCGAGCGGAAGAAGTGAAAGCACTGAAAGCCAGCAAGGCATCGGCCCGCCCGGCCCCAAAGAAGAAATCCGCGGAGGCACACCGGGTCCGCTGATTTGCTATCGATTCAGCCGACGTCGCACAGTTCAGGCTGTAACAGGACGACTTCCTTGGAGAGAGGTTGGCGAAAATTCATGCGGCAGTAGCAGGCATAGGTCACATAGGTATCTTGCAAACAATATTGCGCCAGCTCATGCCCCTGACGTTTCTCCCACATCTCGGCAACCTGTTCCCCGCTACCTGACTTCGTTTCAACCTGCAGCGCTCGGGCTAGGACATCCAGCTTGACCCAACCCCGCATATCCCAATTACTCCAGATCGCCATCGTGTCGTAGACCGGCTCACTGCGAAATTTCGCAAGGTTGATCTCAAAGCTGGGTTTTACCTGATTGATGATGGACCGTTTCTTGATGAAAGGCAGATCAAAACCAAGCCCGTTATGCGTAATGTACAACGTGGGGCGGTCCTGAGCCAGACGCGCCCAAAATTGGCGAAGGAGCTCACGTTCATTTGCCCCATACCAGGCGACGGCGCTGCGCGCTTCCATCTGATCGGAAAATTCCAGTAGGCCGATGCAGACGATGCGGCTGAATGTCCCGTCGAACGCTGATTTCGAGTACGACTCGTCTTCCACGCGACGTTGTTCCTCAGCAGCGCCTGCCGCAAAAAGATCGTACTTCTCCTCCTCCAAAAAAGATTCGTCCCTCATGGACGGTTTCCCTACTAGACGAGCCCATTCGTCACGAGGCGCCTGAACGGTTTCGATGTCGAGCACGACCTTCATCGGGAAGCTCCTAACGCATCGCGCTGCAACGCCTGAATGATGGCATGATCAGCCGGTGGAAATCTAAACTGAGTCAGCTCTTCAGGGAACACCCATCGGATCTCTTCGCAGCCGAGAGGAACAGGCTCTCCTTGTTCGATGGCGCAGCGAAAGAAATGCAACTCCACGATCTTGTCCGGATAACCGTGCCGAACGATCTGATAGGGAATAGGTAGGTCGATGTGAATATTCAGCTCTTCGAGTAATTCACGCTGCAAACACTCGGCGAGAGATTCGCCGGTTTCTCGTTTCCCACCGGGAAACTCCCAGAACCCAGCCAAATGAACGCCGGGCTTCCGACGGGCGATCAGATAGCGTCCGTTACCATGAATGAGCCCTGCGGCTACTTCAATAACCCGCATACATAGCCTGCTACGGTTCAGCCGATGTCCGACAGAATGGGTATGTCTTGCAGAAAGACTTCATTGGACACAGAAGACAATAGGGATCACGAGCCGTGCACACCATCGCCCCGAAGTCCATGATGGCCTGATTAAAGTCATAGCCCTTTCCAGAAGGAATCAAGGCTTCCGACAATTCCCATAACACCGCCCTCTGAGTTTTAGGATCGCCCTGGGCAACAAAGACCCTGTGTAAGACCCGAATCACGTTCGTGTCCAAGATCGGTGCATCTTCATTGAAGGCGAATGAGCGAATCGCCCCGGCCGTATACCGCCCAATCCCTTTGAACGAGAGCAACTCGTCGGCGTCGTGAGGCAATTTCCCTCCATACCTCTCCACCGTTTCACAAGCGATCCCATGCAACCGTTCCGGACGTATATTGTAGCCGAGTGGATACCAGGTCTTTTTTACATCAGCGACCGAAGCCTCCGCCAGATCTTCAAAGCTCGGATAGCGCTCTAAAAATTCGTGGTACTTGGGAATGACCCGGTCGACTTGTGTCTGCTGAAGCATGACTTCCGAGACGAGGATATGATAGGGATCTGAAGTTTTGCGCCAGGGCAGATCCCGACCGTGCTCTCCATACCACTTCAAAAGTCGTCGCTGAAATCGACGCTTGGTAGAATGGTCCGGAAGAACAGCCCTGCGAGATTTTTTCTTATTGGATGAAGGTCGCGCAGGCATGTGCCGATGCCTTCTCACCACCGTTGTTG
>CABVRV010000154.1 GCA_902500755.1 uncultured Nitrospira sp. | reverse complement strand
GCAGCTTGTGGTAGATGCCTCCTTGCCGCAACAGTTCCTCATGTGATCCCACTTCGACAATGGCCCCTCGATCTAAGACGATGATTCGATCTGCATTCTGTATGGTGGAGAGCCGATGAGCGATCACCATCGTCGTTCGGTTTTTCATCAAATTGGCCAACGCCAGCTGCACAATCCGTTCGGATTCGGTGTCGAGCGCCGACGTTGCTTCATCCAGGATCAAAAGCGGCGGATCGCGGAGAATGGCCCGTGCAATGGCGACGCGTTGCCGTTCGCCGCCCGACAGTTTGACTCCACGCTCTCCGATAACCGTATCGTACCCTTCTGGGAGCCTCAGAATAAAGTCATGGGCATAGGCCAGCTTCGCCGCCTGCTCTACATCGCCAGGGGAGGCACCTGACCTTCCGAATGCGATGTTGTTTCTGACGCTATCATCGAACAGGAAAATTTCTTGCGAAACAATCCCGATATGCGCCCGCAGCGATCCCAACTCATAGGAGGCCAAAGGAATCCCGTCCACCAGAATGCGTCCCGCTGTCGGCTCATAGAACCGCGGCAGGAGACTGACTAACGTGGTCTTCCCACTGCCGCTGCTCCCAACGAGCGCAATCACCTCACCCGGACGAATGACGAGATCAATATCGGTCAGCGCCGGTACGGTATGGTTCTCATACCTCAAGGAAACCCCCTGGAATTCGATGGCCTGATTGATCCCCATCAGTGGAGTAGTCCCGTGATCTTGAGATTGTTCAGTTTTGAGATCCAAGACGTCGAACACTCGTTCAGCCGCCGCGAGCGCTTGCTGAATGAGGTTATTCGACCCCGAGAGCTTCCGAATCGGGGTATAGGCCATAAACATCGCCGCCATAAACGAGAAAAATGCGCCGGGAGTCATCATCTCCTGAATGACCAAATAGCCGCCGTACCAGATAATCGTCGCCACGCCGATCACGCCGATCACTTCCATCTGCGAATGGCCGAGCGACCAGACTTGATTGCTTTTGAGGGTGGTCGAGAGAACCTTTCGGTTCCGCTCCCGAAATCGCTCCGCCTCAGCCTCCTCCCTGCCGAACGCTTTCACCATTCTGATACCGGAAAACGTTTCCTGAAGCGTCGACGACATATCACCCAGTTGCTCCTGCGTACTTGTGGCCAATCGTTTCAATTTCTTCCCGACCCTCACCATAGTGAGTGCCGAGAGCGGAATCACAATGAGCGAAAGCCCGGCCAATTTCCAATTCTGATAGATGATGACACCGATCATCGCCACAAACGTGAGGCCGTTCTGAAAAATATCTTTGACGACGCTCGATGCGGCATTCGCCATGATTCCGACATCATTCACGACCCGCGAGACAAGGCGCCCCGATGTATTCGCATCGTGAAATCCGACTGAGAGTCGCATGAGCCGTTGAAACAATTCTTGCCGAATGTCCGCCACAACCCGATTGCCCACGTAGGCCATCAAATATCCTACTCCATAGCTGAATACCGCCTTCAACGTGGCCACCCCAAGGATCACCAGCGGCAAGACTAATAACAGCCGCTCGTTTTTTTCGATGAAGATCCCGTCGAGAACTGGACGGGCAAGCCAGGCGTACACCCCTGTAAGAATGGCGACAAACCCGGAACAGACGAATGCCGCTATAAATCTCGTCCGATAGGGACGGACATACCGCATGAGTCGCGTAAATCGTTCTAGGCCCGACATCCTGCTAACACTGCCTCCGCTGCCCTCGTCGAAGCGCCTGGTTCTCCCAACGCAGCCCGCACCTTTGCCAAATCTCGTTTCATCTCATCATAGACGGATTGATCTTCCAAGATCCTGATCGCCTCTTCGTACAAGCGCTGACCCGTTGCCTCGTCCTGTAACAACTCCGGTACGATCGATCGACCTGCCACTAAATTCACGAGCCCAATCCATTTGACTCGGAGAAAGAAACTCGCGATCCAAAATTCCCAAGCCGTCGTTCGATAGAACAACACCATGGGAATGCCCACAACGGCCGCTTGCAATGTGGCAGTACCCGACGCCACCAGCACCAAGTCCGACACGGCCATGACTTCACTGGCTTGTTCTTTGACCAAGGTGACAGGAAGCGAACCCTTCCGCAAGAGTGGCTGCAGCAGATTATCCTCAATAGTAGAGGCCTGCGCCAAGACAAACTTTGTTTTTGGATCCCGGCTGGCTAATTTCTCAGCCGCTTCGATCAGGATCGGCAGCAGACCCTGCACTTCATGCGTCCGGCTCCCCGGCAACAACGCAATTACACGCTCATCATGCGAAAAGCCGAACTTGGCGCGAAGCGCCGTCCGATCGTAGGATTTTTCAACTGCATCCAGTATGGGATGGCCGACAAACGTGCAGGGCATCTCGGCACTATCATAGAGCGGTTTCTCGAATGGCAATATCACTAATACCTGATCGACTCGTTTCTTTATCCAATACATCCGCCAGGGCCCCCATGCCCAGATCTGAGGCGCAATATAATAGAACACGCGCAACCCAGCGCCCTTGGCAAAATAAGCATATCGCAGATTCAATCCGGGGTTATCGACAAAGATCACTCCATCCCATGGTTCGGATCTAAACAGTCGCCGCATGAAGAAAAACCGTCGAATGATGGCCACTAACGCCAACGGCCCGACCATACCCATCACGTCGAACTGTCCCATCTTGCAGACCAATTGCACACCGGCCGCCTCCATCGCACGCCCACCGATTCCAGCCAATGAAACCTGGGAATCGCATGCTGTGAGTGCCTTGGCGAGATTGGCTCCATGGAGGTCGCCTGATGCTTCACCGGTAATGATCAGGATGCGTGCCATAATGATCTAGAGGAGTACTTGTCCTAACCGCGATTTCAATTCATGGGGCTGCGAAGGCTCACAACCGTCAAGGAATAGGCGGTGTTCTTATATCTTCTGCTGTTCAAACACATTCATCGCAGACAGCACACGATGAGCCAGCTCCAGAGCTGCTGCCCCATCTTCTCCGGATACGACAGGGCGAGATTTGGCGCGAATCGCGTGGAGGAACGACTCAAGCTGCAACTTCAACGGTTCACCATCGCCGGCTTGAATCTCTTCTATCGCAACCATCGGCTTAAGGTTATGCTCAGCCGATCGACGTCCGATTACTCCTTGGCGCGATTGGAAATCGATTGACATACACCCATTAGATTGGAATAGACGCCATTGTCGCATCGCCTTGGGTGAGATTCGGCTTGCGGTGAGACTGGCAATACACCCACTTTGAAACTGGATTTGGACGTTGGCGACATCGTTCGTCGAAGAAAGCACCGAGACCCCAACCGCCCTCACATCCTCTATGGGGCCAGGATTGCACGACAACAGCAGGTCAAGATCATGAATCATCAAATCCAAGACGACATCCACATCGACACCACGCTCACTATAGCTCCCCAATCGATGGCACTCGAACAGTACTGTCTCGCGAATGTGAGGCCGCATCAACGGCATGATAGGGTTGAAACGCTCGCTATGCCCGACTTGCAGGATGCAGCCATTGCGCTTCGCCAACTCCACAAGTTCTTGCGCCTCTCTCGGCAATACGGCAATCGGTTTCTCAACCAAGACATGTTTCCCGGCTTGGAGACAGGTTTTGGCAAGGGGATAATGGCCGGATGTCGGGACGGCGATGGTCACCACATCGACCTGCTTCAGCAGATCCAATAGGTCATTGAAGGGCCGTGCGCCGTATTTCTCGGCTATGACAGATGCTCGACTGTGGTCATGGTCAACCACACCAACCAACATCGAGTCCGGAGACGAAGCGTAGAGACGCGCGTGGTGTTGTCCGAGATGCCCGACTCCGATAACACCAGCACGCAGTTTGACCATATACCTGTTCGGCTAGAGTGTGACGAGCCTTACAACCACGTCATTGTTCAACGTCGCTCGACATCGAGAGATCGACAGATTCTCAGGTACGGACGGATCACTGGTTCACTGGATCCGTGGAGGTCGACTCCTCTTCCCGCTTCAGCCCGATCACGGAGATACCTGCCTCCTCCGCTCGATGGATCAATTGTTCTCGATCCAACATCACGGAACGACCAGCCTCGACCGCGAGAACCGACGCCTTCACCGATCGCATCACCTCGATCGTCTGCGGACCGACGGCAGGCAAATCAAATCGCAGATCCTGCTGTGGTTTGCTCCGCTTGACGACGACCGCTCCATCTTTGGCGAGCGCGCCTCCCCGCTTGATCGCTTCATCGGTTCCTTCGACTGCTTCAACTGCCACAACCACACGATCTTTGATGACCACGCATTGGCCGATGTCCAGACGCCCGGTCTCTTTGGCCACGTCCCAGCCATACCGAATATCGAGCCACTCTTTCTTGGTCGGTTGGCGAGAGGTGAGGGTTCCTTCAGTAACCAGGATCCCTTCGAGACCGAACGTCGACTCACAGATCGTGATTCCATCCCGCTCAAGTTCCGCAGCAAGCGCCCGGAGGATATCATCATCCTTCCAAAGCACCAATTTCGTGGCGAGCGCCAACACGCGAAAGTCGGGACGAGCATGGCTATAGACATGGGTTTTTTTGATCCCTCCCAGCATCACCACGGTTCGAACACCGTCGGCTTTGAACGCATTGATGAGCTTGTTGAGCTGGCCGATCTTGACCCAATGAATCCGATCGACATGCTGTTCAAGCTCTGGATCTGTTTCACCCTCGTGCGCGACCGCAGAGACTTGCAGACCCATCTTGCGTGCATTATCCGCAAAGATGATCGGGAATCGGCCATTCCCTGCGA
>CABVRV010000153.1:3099-4962 GCA_902500755.1 uncultured Nitrospira sp. | reverse complement strand
GTTGAGATACCATCAGTCCTGCGGCCATATATGGGAAGGCTGGAAAGAATACAGAAAGAATAGAATCCCAAGAGTGGTATGATGCTGTCGCACGTGATCTTTAGGGTCGAGCAATCTTGGTTGAAAAGGTATCCGCCCCCTACCCCCCGCTATCCTTCTGTGGCTCCTTGACTTCGTTGCGGCGAGACTCTACGATGTAGCCACACTTGCAACTACAGGAGAGAGTCGTGAGATTTACCAACGTGCGCGAGCTGAAGACCAAGACGTCTGAAATGCTCAGGACCGTCGAACGAGGGAACACCGTCCTCGTCACCACCCACGGACGCCCGACCGCCATGCTGGTTCCCGTAACGGAAGACGACATCGAGGATGCCTTGTTGGCCTATAGCCCAAAACTGCGGAAGAAGATCGAAGAAGGGTTGAAAGACATCCGCGCGGGCCGGTCCATGTCCCTATCCGACTACAAGGCCACACGGAGGAGAAAGAAAGTCCGTACCGCGTGACCTGCCAGGTGTTTCTGTCCGAGAAGACACAACGCGATCTGGATGTCTTCTCCGACAAGATCGCCAACCAAATTCTTGCCGACTGTGCCCGCCTCGCCGACAATCCCATTCCAGACGGAAAACGGATCAAGAAGTTGCAAGGCTTTATGGAACCGTTATATCGATTACGAGCAGGCGATTATCGGGTGGTCTTTAAGCGATTTGGGGCCCGCATCGACATCGTGCGCGTGCTGAGCAAACCTGATTTTCAGAAGGCTTACTGAGGGGTCAACCATATAAAAGACTTCTGTGGCCCCCGCAGCGGCCGAACATGCCGGTCTTGAAAATCCCGAAGTGGAACACCTCGAACTCCGCGAAAAACTTCGAAACCCCTCTCTAACACTAGCGATTCCCCTGCTCACCTGAGTACCGTCTTCTACCGTCGTTTACCGTCCTTTACCGTGGTTTACCGCAATCTATTCCCCCCCGTTTATCCCCTCGTCTGTTTCTCGCTTAATAAGCTATTTTGCGGCGAGTCGCTCGACGACCTCTGCGGTTGTTGCGACTTCACCAAGGATGCCCCCTTCTACCCCGATCATTGCCAAGGCTGCCTTGTGTAGGGACGGATCTCCGGAAGCACAGGCATCACTAACGGTGATACATCGATACCCGAGATCGATCGCAGAACGTAACGTTGAACTGACGCACACTTCCGTCGTCACACCCGTAATGATAAGCGTCTCAATGCCGCGCGTTATCAATACTTGTTGCAGCGGGGTATGAGGGAATGCGCTATATCCAGGCTTATCAATCACAACTTCTCCAACTTTGGGGCGTAAAGCCTCAACGAAATCGTGGCCCACTTCTCCCCGCACCAACAGACGACCAAGCGGACCTTTCGACCCGATCTCCGCACCAGCCTTTCGACTGCGCTCCATTTTGTAGGGCGGACAATCGGACAAGTCCGGCATATGGCCTTCTCGGGTATGCACGATGAGCAAGCCGGCTGGGCGTGCTACCGCGAGTAACTTTTGAATAGGCCCGATGGCGGCAACCAGAGGCGAGATGTCCAATCCTGCCTGTGCCGCGTACCCCTCTGGTGACAGAAAATCACGCTGCATGTCGATTACTAATAAGGCGGTTCGCGCAGGGGTCAAAGACTTTAAGAGAGTTGGTGCCGGTCTATCCGCACCCAATGCTTTTCGTGGGAGCCTACCGACCAAAACGGCAGCCGCCAGGCTCACTACGATTTTGCTCCCGCGAGTAAGGAGTTCACGTCGCGCTACATTCATAACGATGCACCTTTCGGTAGACGGGCCTGCATCTTTACCAGGACAGCACGAAAGCTACCATAAGATTCTAACCTACAAAAGGAAATCCA
>CABVRV010000153.1:0-2999 GCA_902500755.1 uncultured Nitrospira sp. | reverse complement strand
TATGGCGTGCGTCTCTGGTCAGAGCAGGAACGAGCTGCGTTGCGATTCTTACAAAATCTCTCTTCCATCGCGATAGGCCAACTGCTTATAATCTGACCCTTCGCTCGGGATCATAACACAGGATCATACCGATTATGAGGTAGAGGACATGATTGGTGAAAGCGTGCTCCTTCCGGTGGTGAATGAGATTTGCGGGAAAACACTCACGTTAAAAAAGGAAAGACCCTGGTTGACAGGATTCAAGACGCAGCAAAGTCTTCAGGGGTTGTTCTTCCCGAGGGCTGGAAAGCTGAAACCTCAACACGAGTTGTTGTCCAGTGGAGTACAACAAAGCCTAGCGAGTTCCCGAAGGATCTCTTGGATCGAGCCAGCAAACTCTTCCATGAGATCAAGGCTAGATTTGACATTCTGAAACAACCGCCAGCAAGTACCGTAAAATTTTGATTGTAACGGCGAGCCTGCAAGAATCTAAAAATAGGGGTCTGATCTTGTATTGTGCGTGCGACACAGAATGGGCATCGGGTAATCAGTGTGACTCGAGGATCTGAATCAAATCGCCAAGCATGTGCGTTGATCGAGGCGCGTTCGGTTAGTTCTCTGGAGCCTTGAGCCAACAGCTCGACAATGTCCAGTACCCCAGCTCCAATTCTTCACACGTTGAATTGGCTATCCAACTCGTGTACATACCCGCCTCCGTTAACACGCCGTCACGGAAAGAACAACTTACAACAAAGGAGTCGAGATGGGAGAGCAGTGGTCTCTTAGTCAAGAGGAAGAAGACCTGAATCGCCAGCGTCTGTTTCGAAAGGCGAGAAAGGGCGACGAGAAAGCCAAGGCGGAATTACAAAAAGTCTATGGCGTGCGATTATGGGCGGAGCATGAACGGGCAGAGTTGGTGTATGAAAATCCCAGACACGCTGCCAAACGCGGGAAACAGAAGGCTTGAACGTAACCAGACATAGATCGGGTAAGAGCCGCAAGGAGATATTTGCAGATCTTCAGGAGTTGGGCGACATCGTCGCTGAGGCCTTCCAAAGAACACCCGACTTCCTTCAAATAAGCGAGATTGCCGAAGGAGTTGTCGGTCCTACAGACCTGCCCAGTGACAGAAGACTACAACACTCATTCATGAGATCCGCACGGGTTTGATTTCGGTTTTGGAGGTCTCTGCGGCGAAGCGTCTCCTTCCTCGTTGTGCATTGGTGACTCTAAAGGGATTTTGTGACCTCTAGTGGTTGCACCAGTGTCCGGATAGGTTCCCAAAAGGTACAGTGAAACATGAGTTGAAGTAATCTGTTCAACTACCAGGAGCCTCATATTAACCGGGAGGCGATTTATGTTGTCTTCAAAAGCTGGCCGACTGTCGTCAGACGGAATCTTCTTGTTTCTTGGACTGGTTACCCTGCTTCAGGTCAGTGATGTCGCGTTCGCGGCAAAGGAGACGAAAAGAAGCACATGTGAAATACCGCCTGGGCAAAATGCGATGCGGGCCGAACAATATGTAGAGACGGACACCCATATCATCTCCGGTGAACTGATAAGTACGGACAACGATTATTATTTCATCAAGGATAAAAGTGGGAAAGAAGTGAGCCTACTTTCCGATAAGAGGACAGTGAAGGGCGTCATTGAGAAAGGAGACAGCATTACGGCGTATGTTGACGATGACAAGTATGCCCTATGGATCCGATCCAACGAGAATACAGATCGCCGAACCGAGCATGCTTCGCTTGACTGCAATCCCAATTAAACCCGGAGGAAGTTTCTTCCGCTGTGCAGCACCGCTCAAAAGTGCCCTTTACCCCCTTGCCCCAAACAAGTTCGCCGCACCCAGCTCGCGTTGCATCATACGTGCTAGGTACCTGGTGGTCTTGCGTTCGACCGAAGATGGTGAATATGCTGAGCGTACGGTCAGGATATACGCAACCGTCACCACCGAACCTGAGAATGGAGCGAACTCATGGATTCACTTGTCACCTGGACCAAGGTCGTGTACGCCCTGCACGCGTTCAGCCTGCTGACCGGCATCATCGGCACGGCGACGGTGGTCGGCGCATTCCTCACCGGCTGGCCTTCGATCATCGCGGTCGTTCTGAACTATATCAAGCGGAGTGAGGCTCGCGGCACGTGGCTTGAATCACACTTTCGTTGGCAGATCCGAACGTTCTGGTTTGGACTGCTCTGGATCTGCCTCTGCGGGGCCTTCATCATTGCGACCCTTGGGATCGGCCTCCTCTTCATGTGGCTTCCGATCACGCTGGTGGGACTCTGGTTTGTGTATCGCATTGTTCGCGGCTGGGTCACTCTGAGCGACCGTCGTCCGATGTACGTGTGAAAGCGAATGGGTGTTTACCAAGCCCACCGGAACGCCGTATACTGCGCGATCTCGTAAAAGGGTTTTATCCGGCGACTCAATAACGAAAACACGATAAATAGTCGCCGGGTCAACCGAAGGTTGGTATGGAGGGGTGACGGAGCGGCCGAACGTGCCGGTCTTGAAAACCGGAGATGGGGTAACTCATCCGCGAGTTCAAATCTCGCCCCCTCCGCCATATTTCAATAGGTTGTGAAGTTCCATCCACACCACCTTCCCGCCCAACTACCTCTGGTGTCACCGAAAGTGTAACCTTTTTCTCCTGTATATACTGATTGAGGCGCTTTGCCGCCTCTCGTAGATCATCCTCACTCGTGATGTTGTAACGGTCGAATACCGACCGAGTTTTGTGGCCACTAATTTTCATCGCGACCGTCTCAGGCACCCCGGCCCTTATCAGATTTCTGACTCCAGTACGTCGCAGATCGTGAAACGTCTTGTCCTGCACCCCAATCCGCTTGCAGGCCGTTTCCAGGCTTGAATCACATTGCTGAATGGTTGGCCGTTTCGATGACACACATACGGACAAGAGGCCGTCACGACACGTGAAACTCTCCTGAGATAAGTCCGATTGACCTTCCCCCCGGAAATTAGACCATTGGCTTGGCAGTTTGTCTGTGGTGAG
>CABVRV010000152.1 GCA_902500755.1 uncultured Nitrospira sp. | reverse complement strand
AATCGACGGTGCGGCGTTTCCGGCCCATCCTGTTGACCGCGGCGGCGGCCATTCTGGCGATGATTCCGTTGTCGCGCAACGACTTCTTCGGACCGCAGGCGATCGCCATCATGGGAGGGCTGACGGTAGCCACCGCGCTGACGATCTTCTTTGTTCCGGCCCTCTATGCCGCATGGTTCAAGGTCGAACGGACGCCTCAGGCGAAGAGCCCGGAGACTGCGGCTCCGTGTTATCCAACGCATAACGGTACACCAGAGGAACAGTCGCTTGTTGTTCCGGGAGGTGTCGCATGAAAGCCTGGTATTCAATGATGGTGTTGTCCCTGGTGTTGGTGGGGTTGGGCGGCTGCACGCCGACGCGCGTCAGCGACCGCGTGCCGCTCGTCGTTCCGGAGCGTTTGCAGAACGCTCCTGATGCTCAACCCGTCTCGGCGCGTAAAGATCTCAGCGAATGGTGGAAGGGGTTCGACGATCCTATGCTGGACGACTTGATCGGCCAAGCACTGGCCGCCAACCACGATCTCAGACTCGCCAAGGCGCGTGTGCGTGAAGCCAAAGCCATGGCCATCGTCGCCGAATCGACGCTCTACCCCAGCGTGGATCTGTTTTCGTTCGGCGGTCGGGAAAAGAGAATTGACCGAATCGTTGGAGTGCCGGGTCCACAGGGCATCGAGCTGATCACGCCCACCGCCGATTTGGTCACCGGTGGACTGGCGGCCCGGTGGGAAATCGACGTATTCGGCAGCAGACACCTTGAGGCGGAGGCTGCCGTCGCGCAGTCGGCGGGAACCGAAGAGGCCCAGCGCGCGGTGCAAGTGGGATTATTAGCCCAGGTCGCGACGAATTATCTGGAGCTGCGCGGGATCCAGCGACGTACCGACATCCTGTTGGAGAACATTGAGATTCAGCGTGAACGCTTGAGAGCCCTGCAAGCATTCTATAAAGCCGGCTTGGTTACTGACATGGATGTGGCCCGGCAAGAGACTCTGCTGCACAATACAACGGGGACACTGCCAGTCCTGACCAATACGGCAAAAAACTTGATACATCGATTGAGTGTACTGTCGGGAGTAACCCCAGCGAGCTTGGAAGAGCGGTTGACTCATTCCATGCCACTGCCTGCAACCCTGCCGAGCATCCCCAAGCTTCTCCCTTCGAGCCTGCTGGAACAGAGGCCGGATCTGCGGGTTGCACACAGGGAAGTCAGTGCAGCAGCCTCCAGCCTTGGTGCGGCGCGAGCGAATTTATTTCCGAAATTCGTCCTGTCGGCGGGCGGCGGGTTCGGTGCATTGGCGGTCGGCGGATTTCCGGGTCTGGCAGAGGGTGTCTATGCGCTCGGTGCCGGTCTCACGGCGCCGATATTCAATGCTGGTCGCATCAAAGCGCATATCACTGCGGCAGATGCACGGCTCGATCACGTCGCGACCAACTACGAGAAGACCTTTCTGCTCGCCTTGGAGGACACGGAAAACGCCTATGTCGCGCATATCGCGGCCCTCGAGCGTCGCGATCAGTTGGGCCGGGCCGAGACGGCGGCGGAGCGATCCCACACCCACACCCAAGCCTTCTACGAACGCGGTGCTGCGGACTTTCTGTCGGTACTTGATGCCCAGCGGACAAGGCTTGCAACCAGCGACGAGCGCACCCAGGCCGAAACCGCGGTGCGCGTTTCTCTGGTATCGATCTACAGAGCTTTCGGTGGCGGTTGGTCGGACAAATCCTTGGTGAACCAGGTCGATAATGATGTTGGTGGCGGGGACAAGGCTCTATCTCCTCTTACAGCAAACTATGAGAAGTCTAATAGGTGACCACGGTGGTGTGGAATTTGATCGTGCTCTGACGACAGCACGAATCTCGATTCGTGTATATTGGTGATGTGGGCATCTCTATGAAACACGTCAACTTGGTTGCTCATGGTCCTACCTCATGAAGTGAAAGCTATCGTATTGAACGACGTGATGTCGGCTCTCGCTGGAACAGAGATGTTGGAAGATGGAAACGCAAAAAACAGAACAGAAATTGGTGGATTGTTGATGCTATTCCTCAACTTGTGATGCCGATTTGAAGAAGTTTCCAGAGAGACCTCAATAGTGACAGTAACTCTGATTGCAGCTGTCACAACTGCCAGGGCGGGGGGAGCAATAGGAAGTCATGTTAGTAATGTCTAGAACCGTCTCGCATCCTGTCTCTTGCATACATGAAATGGGGAGCCGTTATGACCTGAAACATGCGGATCATATCCCGTTATATGAATGTTGTGGATGCAGCGGGTGCATCATGAAGAGGGAGCTTAGCTAGAGCAGAATGAAACTCAACACACACATGCGGGTCGCACGCATCTCCGACGAAGTCTGGGAGATTGCGCCAACGGAAAAAGAAGGGATGCTCGTTCCTGCGCGAATCTATGCCACCCCGACCATTCTTCAATCGATGGATGCCGGAGTGTTCGAGCAGGTTACGAACGTCGCTTGTCTCCCTGGAATTAAACGATATGCGCTCTGCATGCCGGATGGCCATTGGGGCTACGGTTTCCCCATTGGAGGCGTGGCTGCCTTCGATGTCCGATCCGGAATCATCTCACCCGGTGGTGTCGGGTATGACGTCAATTGCGGAATGCGGCTCATCCGAACTGATCTGACCATCGAGGATGTGCAGCCGCAGCTTGAACGATTGATGACGGAATTGTTTCGGAGAGTTCCAGCCGGAGTTGGTGCGAGTGGGTTCATGCGGTTGGATCGCGCTTCGTTCGAGGACGTCATGACCAATGGAGCCCGATGGTGTATCAAACGGGGATTGGGGTGGCATCGAGATCTCGATGCGATCGAGGAGAGAGGATGCATCGCCAACGCTGATCCGTCGAAAGTCAGCGACCAGGCAGTCAGCCGAGGGATCAATCAACTGGGAACATTGGGATCGGGTAATCACTATCTTGAGGTGCAGGTGGTGTCCAGCGAGCGAGTCTTCGACGAAGAAACTGCGGCTGCGTGGGGAATTACCGGCCATGATCAGATCGTGGTGATGGTTCACTGTGGATCACGTGGGTTCGGACATCAGGTCGCGAGTGACTATCTAAAAGTATTCGAAAAGGCGATGCGGCGGTACGACATCTCCGTTAAAGACCAGCAATTGGCCTGTGCCCCGTTTGCATCGGTCGAAGGGCAGGATTATTTCGCTGCCATGAATTGTGCGGCGAACACCGCGTTTGCCAACCGGCAGGTGATTACCCATCAGATCCGTGAAGCGTTCACCACGGTGTTCGGCCGATCGGCCGAAGACATGGGCATGGAATTGGTCTATGACGTGGCGCACAATATTGCCAAAGTTGAGCGATATCCGGAAGGCGAACTGGTCGTGCATCGAAAAGGATCGACAAGAGCGTTAGGGCCAGGGAGTTCCGATCTCTCGCAACGGTATCGTGCGACCGGTCAGCCGGTCATCTGTGGCGGTTCGATGGAAACCGGGTCGTATTTGTTGGCGGGAACAGCAGGAGCGGTGCGTGACACCTTTGCTTCGACGATGCATGGGTCTGGGCGCACGATGTCGCGGGCGCAGGCGAAGAAAGCGATTCGCGGTGAACAGGTACAGAAGCACATGAAGCAACGGGGTATTCTTGTGAAGGCCGTTTCAATGTCGGGATTGGCAGAGGAAGCGGGATTCGCCTACAAGAATATTTCCGAGGTGGTCGAATCGGTTGATCGTGCGGGAATCACCAAAACAGTCGCGGAATTGCGCCCGATCGGGAACATCAAGGGGTAATCAGACTATGCCACTCAGATTTCGTTCATCTGCGATAGCCTTTCCATAGGTCGAACTTCATCCTTATCAGAAGAGTTCTTCAATCGCTCACAGGTAACAGCGTGAGTGAGTGCAACCGCTCGCTATCCTGCCGAGGATACAAGCCTTCAATCTCTACCCGCTCAAGGATAAGAAGCTGATTTTCGCTCAATTCTTTACCCAGTAAAAAATACTGCTATCGTCGCTTCAGGTGCACATAGAACGTTTACTCCTAACTCTCCGGCCTTCTGAATAAATGTGAGAAGAACCATGAATATCTGGCCTATGCTCCAGTTGGGCAAGATCTGCTCGGGCTTGGTGGTTGTCATACTGCTGCTTACCAGTCCTGTGTTGGTGGTTGCGCAAACGGAGTCGAAGGAGGCCCCGGCCACGGGTGACTCCACTCCTACAAGCGAACCGGTTCAGGTATCCGGAGAGGAGGCGATGCTGCTCGGAGAGACCCCCATCGTGTACAGCGCGGCGAAGTATGAACAGAAAATCAATGAAGCGCCGGCGTCCGTTACGATCATCACGGCTGATCAAATCAGAAAATACGGATATCGCACATTCACTCAAGTCCTCCAGAGCGTTCCAGGTCTGTTTGCCACCTATGATCGGAATTATGACTATCTCGGCATTCGTGGGTTTAACCGCCCCGGTGACTATAACAGTCGGGTGCTCTTGCTCATTGATGGTCACCGATTAAACGATGCGATCTACGATCAAGCACCGATCGGGACGGAATCCCCAGTCGATGTCGACCTCATCGAGCGGGTCGAAATCGTTCGTGGGCCGAGTTCGTCCTTGTACGGGACGAACGCGTTCTTCGGAGTCATCAACGTGATTACCAAGCGGGGGCGCGACATCAAGGGGGCAGAAGCCTCATGGGAAAACTCAACTTACACCTCCAACAAGGGTCGGCTCACCTATGGTCAGAAGCTCTCCAGCGGGCTGGAATTCATCATGTCCGGGTCCTATTACTACAGTGTGGGCCAGCAGAATTTGTTTTACCAAGAGTTCAACACGCCTGATCAGAACAACGGCATAGCCCACCGAATGGATCAAGACACCTTCCACAACTTCTTTGCCAAAGCCTCCTACGGAGACTTCACGTTGCAGGGTGGACATGTGAGACGAAAAAAAAGAATCCCGACCGCGGCATTTGGAACCATCTTTAACAACGGGCGAGACGCCACAGTTGATGACCGCGGGTATCTGGACCTGAAGTATCAGCACGAATTTGCGAATCAGCTGACCGTGAAAGGGCGACTCTAT
>CABVRV010000151.1 GCA_902500755.1 uncultured Nitrospira sp. | reverse complement strand
GCGAGGATCAATCCGAACAAAGCGAGGGTCAACCGCGTCATTTGACTTTGGTGCCGGGGTCTACTTCTTCCAGAATGGTGAGCAACCCGCGCACGTCGGCATCACCTGCTGCGAGGACCATCCCCTGCGATTCAATGCCCATGAGCTTCGCCGGCTTTAAGTTGGCCACGATCACAATGGTTTTTCCGACCAGCACGTCTGGTTCGTATTTCTTGCCGATGCCCGCCACGATCTGGCGCTGTTCGGTGCCGAGCGAGACTTGCAGCTTGATCAACTTCTCTGATTTCGGCACCCGCTCGGCGGAGAGCACTATCGCCGTCTTGAGCTGAATCTTCATGAATTCGTCGATGGTGATCTGCGGCGCAGCCGGCGGTGCAGGGGCGGCTGTGGGTGCTGGTGCGGCAGGCATTGGCTGGGAAGGGACGGATGATTCGGTCACTGGTTTAGCTCCTGGTTTTGATTCGATACGTGGGAAAAGTGACTGGCTTTTGTGGATCGCGGTACCTGGCTTCAGGCCGCCCCATTCAATCTTGTCTTTGAGTAAGGAGTCGGTGAAGTCAACGGAGATTCCAAGTTGAGCGCAGAGCGATTGCGCACTCGTTGGCATAACGGGATATGTTGCGAGGCTAAGGCAGCGGAGAGTCTCCGCCATCGTATAGAGGACCGTTCTGAGTTGTTCTGCATCGGCCTCATGCTTTGCCAGTGCCCATGGCGCAGTCTTGTCCACATATTGATTGGCGAGCTGAACGACTTGCAAAATGGCCTCAAGCGCTCGGTTAAACTCCAACTGTTCGAGAGGGCGCGGTAGTGACTCATGTAGGAGCGTCATCGTCGCTCTCTGTAACTCTTGCTCTGCTGGCCCGATCGTCCCGGGAGTCGGCACCTGTCCTGCCTGGGTTCGCTCGATCAGAGTCAGTGTCCGACTGAGAAGATTGCCCAACCCATTCGCAAGGTCGCTATTGACGCGGGTGATCATGGCTGCTTGGGAGAAATCTCCGTCTTGCCCAAACGGCACTTCGCGCAATAAAAAATAGCGAAATGCATCTGCCCCGAATCGCTCAACCATCGTGTTGGGATCCACGACGTTGCCGCGACTCTTCGACATCTTTTCACCATCCACCGTCCACCAGCCATGGGCAAAAATCGTTTCCGGTAGCGGAAGATTCAACGCCATCAGCATCGTGGACCAGTACACGGCGTGGGTCGTGAGGATGTCCTTGCCGACAAGGTGGACAGTGGCAGGCCAGAAGCGCGCGCCGACCGGCTTTTCTCGCGGGAGATACTCCAAAGCCGACATGTAATTGACCAGTGCGTCAAACCAGACGTAGGTGACGTAGGCCTTGTCGAACGGTAGTTCGATCCCCCAGGAGAGGCGTGACTTCGGCCTCGAAATCGAGAGGTCGCCGAGTTTCTGAGTTTGCAAGAACCCCAGAACTTCATTCCGTCGCGATTCCGGCTTGATAAAGGTTGAGTGCGTCCTGATGTGATCGAGTAGCTGTTCCTGGTATTGACCCATCTTAAAGAAGTAGTTGTGCTCGCTGAGCTGCTCGATAGGGCGCTTACAGTCCGGACAGAGTCCAGCCTCCACGTCTTTTTCAGTCCAAAATCGTTCATCAAAGGTGCAATACCATCCGGTATATGAATCTTTGTAAATCAGACCCTTGTCATAGAGCTGTTGCAGGTATCGTTGGACGATGGATTTGTGCTGCGGATCAGTCGTCCTAATGAAGGCATTGTTCGAGATATTCAGTTTCTTCCAGAGAGTCTCAAATTGCGGTGCGAGTTGGTCGCAGTGGACTTGCGGGTCGATGCCGGCCTTGGTCGCGGCTTGCTGAACTTTCTGACCGTGCTCATCGAGACCGGTGAGAAAAAACACCTCGTGTCCGCGCAGCCGCCAATAACGAGCCAGCACGTCGGCCGCAACCGTGGTGTAGGCGTGACCGATATGCGGAACGTCGTTGACGTAGTAGATCGGGGTCGTGATGTAAAAGGTGTTGCCCTTCGCCATAACGAAGGCAAGATATCAGGTTGGCAGCCTCTATTTCTAGGCAGAGACCGCGACTGGGACGAGCCCGAGTGCTTCGCGCAGGCGAAAAAAGGTCGTTTCCAGGGCCATCTGCATGTTCAGGTGTCTCGTGGCTTGCTGCTGGAAGCGCTCGATGTCACTCAAAACTGTCAGGAGGAGGTCGATATCCGCTCGCTGGGCATATTGCTGCAAATCGGTGAGTTGGTCGAGGTGAAGAAGCTGGTCCTGGTCTCCACGCACGATGACGATGACAAGATCACGGATCCATCGTGTCAGCCAGCTGAGTGTCTCCGCCCCACGGTCTGATTTCGCCAACACTTCGGCTGCGGCAAGGATAGCGGTGCTTGATGTCAACGATTGCGGTTTCACCAATGCGAGGCATTCCTTTTGTCGCGCCCGAACTTCGGCAACATTGGTCTCGATCGCTTCTCCGATTCGGCCATCAGCGAGGACTGCAAGAAAATGGGCATCGGCAGGGGGAATCTCACGTTTGAGTATCACCGCCGCTTCAACTTGTGTGCGGGCCGGCGTGGTGAACCGGAGCCCTTGGCAGCGTGATCGTATGGTGATCGGGAGCGCATGAGGTCGGCTCGTGACAAGGATAAAGAGCCCGTGACCAGGAGGTTCTTCCAAGGTCTTGAGCAGTGCGTTGGCCGCACTGATGGTCAGTCGATCGGCCTCGTCGATAAGGCAGATCTTCCGTTCGCCGATGAGTGGTCGATACACGAATTGCTGTTCGATCTCGCGGACCTGCTCAATCTTAATTTGAGGCGATGCTGATTCTGGATCGGGTTCGATCACGAAACAGTCCGCGTGAGTTCGTGCGACTATTTGTACACAGGATCGACAGTGACCACAGCTGTCGAAACTGTCAGTGTGGGAAGGCTGTTCGCAGTTCAAGGCCTGGGCCAGTCGTACCGCGGTCATCCACTTTCCGATTCGGGCCTCGCCGTGGAAGAGATAGGCGTGGGCCAGGCGGCCATTGCGTACACTCGCCTGGAGCAAGGAGATGGGTTGTTCGTGGCCTGTGATTTCGGCGAAGGGCATGTATCCTAACGGCGATGTGGTTTTGTGGAACGGTGGGCTTTGAGCCAGTTGGTAATGCAATATTTGACTTCGCGTTCGACAGATTCGAGAGAAGAAGACGCGTCAATCATCATGATACGCCGCGGCTCCTTCTTTGCTAATGCATGGAATCCTGCCCGCACTTTCTTGTGGAACCGTTCGGTCTCTCGATCTAATCGATTTTGCGTGGTGCCCTGGCCTCGCCTTCTCCGCAGTCCTACTGAAACGGGAACGTCGAAGACGAAGGTTAGATGGGGGACGAGTTTCCCGGTTGCCCAATCATTCATCGTGCGCAGGGTCCGGAGGTCCAGCCCACGCCCATACCCCTGATACGCCATCGTCGAGTCGGAGAATCGATCACAGACCACGGTCTTTCCCTGCGCGAGGGCAGGCTTGATGACATGGTCGACATGCTGACGCCTTGCCGCCAGAATGAGCAAGGCTTCTGTTTCCGAAGCGACGGTTTCTTTGGAATGGTTGAGGAGGAGCGTGCGAACTCGTTCAGCGAGCAGCGTCCCTCCTGGTTCGCGCGTGCGTAGCACACTCAGACCCTGAGCGGTGAGGTATGCACAGAGTCTGCGGGCCTGCGTCGTTTTCCCGCTTCCCTCACCGCCTTCCAGCGTAATGAAGATGCCCCGTGATTGTCGGGAGGCACTCGGCATTGTACATCCTCGTAGCGTACTCAATAAAATGTGAGGCCGATCCTATGTCAGCTCATCGTGAATAGCAAGACTGGTACCCTTTAGAAATCTCATCGGAGTGATCGCCTAACTCGTTGAAATTTACAATAAAACGCTTGCGAGGTCTGTCTGGAACTCTGTAAGATAAAGCTTGAAAAATTCTCCCATTGGCCACGTCTCGGTGATTCATGCTCAAGACCGCGCTAAGACGGTACTTTCTGACGGGCTTGCTCGTTGTCATTCCTATTTGGGGCACGATCCTTATCCTGAAGACGCTCTTTACCGCTCTCGACGGCATTTTGGGCGATGCCATGGCGGAATTAGTGCCGGACCACTACATCCCGGGATTAGGCATCGTCACTCTGGTTCTGCTCATCTTTTTTGTCGGGTTGTTTGCGGCGAATTTCATCGGGCGCCAGATCGTCTGGCATTGGGAAGATTGGCTCAACCGGCTGCCTATTGTCCGCGGGATTTATTCTACTTTAAAGTCGATGATGGACATTCTTTCTTTTTCAGAACGAGGGTCGTATCGACGTGTTGTCTTGATCCAATTTCCGAAGAATGGTCACTATTGTTTCGCATTCGTGACCGGGATGACAAAAAGCGAGACCACGGCATTGGGTCATGATACGTTGATTCATGTGTATGTCCCGACCTCGCCTAATCCTACGTCCGGTTATTTTCTGCTCGTGCCGGAACGGGAAGTGACGTCCGTTGATATCAGCATCGAGGAAGCGATGAAACTGATTGTCTCCGGGGGTCTGTATACACCCTCCGGTACAATCGCATCAGCTTTGAACGCGGATCCAAAGTGGGGCCAGGTTAAACAGCCGGATGCCGGCGTCCCGATCGGATAATGCAGTGTCGCCACGTTTACATTGAGACGGTCTCTTTCCCGGAGTGGATATGAAACAAGCTTCGAGTCACCACAAGCCTTCCTCACTTATTCCCGGCTTAGGGGTCATTGTAATGGCCGCCGGCTTGGGCAAGAGGATGAACTCCAGCCATGCCAAGGTCCTGCATCATGTTGCCGGTCAGGCGATGGTTCTTTACGCGGTCGATGTGGCCTTACGGCTGGCGGGTCATCGCATTGCCGTGGTAGTTGGGCATCAGGCTGACAGGGTTCGGCAAGTGATTGAGGCGGGTATGGCGGGCAGATTGAGAGCTGAGGCTGTGAGCATTGTCGAGCAGGCACAGCGACTTGGGACCGGCCATGCGGTGATGCAAAGCCGTTCTGTATTCATCGCCGAAAAGGCGACAAGGCCGACACAGTATCTCATCCTCAACGGTGATACTCCGTTATTGAAGGAGCAGACGGCGCGAGATCTCGTGCGGGTTCACCAGTCGCAAGGCGCCACTGTCACCATCCTGACCGCGAAGCTCAACGATCCCAGTGGGTACGGCCGGGTTATTCGCCGAATGTCCGATGTCCAACATGGTGATGTCGCCTCGTCCGATGTGCTTAAGATTGTCGAAGATCGGGATGCGACTCCGGCAGAACGAGCCACCAACGAAATCAATGTCGGTACCTATGTCGTATCAGGAGAATTTCTCTTCGACGCGCTGGATAAATTGAAACCTGATAATGCACAGGGTG
>CABVRV010000150.1 GCA_902500755.1 uncultured Nitrospira sp. | reverse complement strand
CCGAGCGCTGCAGCGGAAAGTCGGTAATAAGCCGGCACGGCGCGAAACCCTTCCTCGGTTGATCGAATCAAAATCGGCAACACCATGCAGGCCAGGGTCAGCCCACCGGAAAGGATTGAAAAGCCCAAGCCCAGTGTTTTACAAAAAAATGCATTGCCGAACAGGCCAAAGACGATCGACGGCACACCGGCCAGGACGTCAAGACTGCGACGGGTCAGCCGCCCGAACAGACTGGAGTCAGACGTAAACTCGGCGAGGAGGACGGCGGTGCCGATGCCGATGGGCAGGGATACGGCAAGACAGACTCCCAGAATCAAAGCTGTCGAAACCAAGATAGGTCCGATACCACCTCGGCGTCCGGCGTTCTCCGGCGGGGCGGTGAGAAACGTCCAGGAAATATGGCTCAATCCGTGCCGGATGATATCTCCTAGGAGCCAGCAGAACGTGGCGGTCACGAGAATCGCAGCACCCCAAACGAATACGAAGGCAAGCCATTCACGGGGATTCTGTGACCGGCTCAGCGTCTCAGCCATAGATTCTCCCTCGGCTAATCCATTCAGCCGCGATCGCTAGGGCGATGATCATAGCCATCAAGACCAACCCGCTGACGAACAATGCCGCCCGATGGTCGCCGAGCGCGTAGGCCATTTCGAGGGCAATATTGGCAGTCAACGTTCGGATAGGATCAAAGAGGCTGGAAGGAGTCTGGACCACGTTTCCACAAACCATCAGAATAGCCATTGTTTCCCCGATGGCTCGGCCGGTTTCAAGGATCACACCGGTGAACAACCCCGATTTTGCCGCTGGGAAGACGACGCCTCGAATCGTCGCCCATCGCGGGAGCCCTAAGGCTGCTGCCCCACGGATGTATTGTTGAGGCACATTGGCAAGACCGGCATCGGCCATCAACGCAATGGTCGGCAGGATCATGATCGTGAGGATCAGGATGCCCGCTAACAGACTGGGCCCTGGAGGGTGAATCTCTCCGATAAGCGGAACCAGCACCACCAACCCCCAGAATCCATAGACCACGGAAGGAATGCCTGCGAGCAACTCGATCAGACGCCGGTAAGGGCGGGCCAGGGCGAGCGGGGCATAGTAATGGCAGAAGACGGCGGAGAGAATACCCAGTGGTGTGGCGATCAGCACGGAACCACCCATGGCGAACAGCGTTCCCCACAACATCGGAGTGAGATTGTAGAAGCCTTCAGCAGGGTGCCAAGACGGGTCACTAAAGAACCGGGGTAGCCCGACGTGACGGAGAACGGGAAGCGCTTCCATGATCAGGAAGATGACGATGAATAAGACAATCGTGCCGGCGATGGCCGCGAGGCCGCGCAACAGCCAGCACAGAAGCTCGTCAATCGACCAATGGAACGAAGTATTGCTGTGTAATGATGTCATGAACCGCCTTGGACTGCGCGAAGTCTATAAAGGCTTTGGTCAATCCGACCGGTGGCGTCCGGGTGATGATGTGCAATGGACGGGAAAGGGGGAACGTTCCATTCCGTACCGTCTCAGTGGAGGCGGCGACTTCTCCAACCGGGAGCAGCTTAATCGGGACTCCCTGTGATTCGTCGTATTCAGCGGTTCCGATGGAGACGTACCCGATCGCGTTGCGATTGCCGGCGACGGTTTTGACGCCCTGCTCGTTGTCGCCGATCACCACCTGCGATTTCACGTCTGTATTCTTCAGCTGAAAGTAGTGGAGGAACAGTTCCAACGTGGACCGACCTTCGGCTTTGTTCACGACCGTGATGGGAGCGTCTTTCCCACCCACGCCCGTCCAATTCGTAATCTTGCCCGTGTAGATCGCGATCACTTGTTCGTCGGTGAGAGACTGGACGGGATTCTCCTTGTGGAGAATGAACCCAACTCCGTCGCGGGCGACGGGAAACGCATGCAGGTCCTTCTCCTCATCTTTCATCGCGCGTGAGACCATGCCGATATCGGCCAGACCCTGGCGCGCGTCGGCGACTCCACGCGATGAGCCACCGGTCTGAACATCCACCCGCACCTTGGAGTAGAGACGCTCGAAGCGCTTGCCGATCTCGGCGATCAATGGAGCCACAGTGCTGGAGCCCGTGATCACCAGTTTGCCGGCTAATTGATCGGACCCGGTTGTTTGGGCCATTGCCGATCCCTGCGCCTCGAGCAGAGCGAGCAGGAGAAACGCGAAGAGCAAGCCGTCGATCTTCTCCCAGTAGACACCAAAACATCTAAACATATAAACAACTCCATATTTTAGAGAGAGGCTATTTTTCATGCGACCGTTCCACCGCAAGATGAGCCGGAACCGGCCGTGCAGCCATAACAATGGTTGCGGGTGACGATCCGGCGATGATGGAGCTGAACTGGATCGAAGTCACGGATATGCGACGGCGCACCATGGTCGACCGGGATCTCGAGCATCTGGTTGAAGTCGCAATCGTACAGTCTCCCGTCCCAGCCGACCGACAGGGTATAGCGACACATGACCTCGGCGGCGGCGGCGGGGTTGAACGCATTGGCGAGCCGCGTCATATACTGATCATAATTCCCGCTTTCCATAAGAAACTCCAGGAACCGACTGATCGGCATATTGGTGATCGTATAGAGACGGTTAAACTCAATGCCGTGCTTGGCGCGCAGTTCTTTCTTGAACTGCGCTTCGATAGACTCTTGTTTCGGAGGGAGAAACGCGCCGACGGGATTATAGACCAGGTTCAAGGACAAGCCACTGTCCGGTCGTCCATAGCCGAAGCGATTCAAGAGGCCGAGGGCCTCGATGGATTTCTCAAAGATGCCGTCCCCGCGCTGCGCATCGGTCTGGCCGGCACGATAGGATGGAAGTGAGGCGATGATCTCGACCTGATGCTGGGCTAAGAATCCTGCTAAGTCGGCCTGTGAAGGAAGCAGCAACACGGACAGATTGCAACGATCCAGGACCTGCCGGCCCAGTCCCCGCGCCTGCTTGACCAGCCAGCGAAAATGCGGAGTGAGCTCCGGCGCACCGCCCGTAATATCCACTGTGGGAATATCGGTCCGGGCAAGGGCAGCAACGCACAGTTCTGCCGTTTCCTGTGACATGATTTCAATACGATCGGGGCCGGCGTCCACATGGCAATGGCGACAGGTCTGGTTGCAGAGTTTCCCGACATTGATCTGAAAGACAGTTATTCCTGTGGCACGGAGAGGATAGAGGCCGGCTCGATCGAGTTGCGCCGCGAAGGAGGGATTTGGGCTAGGTTGCTCCAATACCTTAAGTTGTTCGGAAGCAGAGGCGAGGGGATTGTGTCGTCCCAGTAAGGTCAGCGGCATATCGGTTCCAATCGGACGTAAGAAATTTTCTCAGGACATGATGATCCTCAGCGCGCGCGAGCGATCGTCATCAAGGCCGACTCGGGAAACCGTAACTCGCAGCAACCAAAGTCCAGGGCTTGTCCTTGCCCTTTTGCCAAAGCGCGTTGAATTTCAGGCGTCACTCTGTAGCACACTTGTTTGCCGCACCGATGCCCTTCGACCAGGCCAGAATCCCGCAAAATACGGAGATGATGGGAGGCATGAGGCTGGGAGCAGCCGAGCTCTTGCACAAGATCCGTCACGCATTTTTCCACGACGAGCAACGATTCTAAGATACGCAGTCGAGTTTCATCGCCCAGCGCCTTGAGAACCAACGCGCATTGGCGAGGAGTGCGGACGTTAGCATTGCGGGCAGCCCTCATCAACAACAGCCTCCATCAGGAGCACAGGTTACGGCTTCGCCGCTCACGCGATCGCCGGCTCGATTCAAAATGGCGAAATGAGACTGGTACCCCGCGGTCTCAAGAACAGTGACGGTTTTAGAGCAAATCTCCAGCGGCTCTCCCCGTCGATAGATATGGTGATCGTCATCGGCTGCTTCAACAAACGGTCCGGCCAGCAACGCATAGTGGCCTTGCCAGGTGCAAGGGGCATCAGCAGGGAGAATGGCGCTCCAACGCGGATCGTGGTTGTCCAGCTGGACCGGCTCGGTGGTGAGAAGGAAGTGGTCGGCGAAGGGAGGAGCGCTTAGCAGACTCGCATTGTCCGGCGCAATTGGCTGTGGAATGCCCCGCTCAAACGTTTTCCCTTGTTCATCCGTCACACGACTGAAGGGGCCTCGAAGGGTGGCGTATCGGACTGAAGAGGTCGTGGCTGCCGGTGGCAGCTTGTAACCGGTCAAGGTCACGGAAAAGAAATGGATGCCGTCGATGATTCGCCAGGGTGAGGACTTGACCAAATGGATGCCGAGAAACCCGGCTTCCCTCATCCCCGCAATATAGTCGGCGAGAGTCAACGCGCCGGACAAACAATCTCCCCATTTCTGCGAGTCGTGGACAAGATACTGGGGAACGGGTTGGTCCGAGACAATATCGGAGATGGTGAATCGCCCGCCGAGTTTGGCCACACGGAACATCTCGCAAAACACCTTCCGTTTATCGGGCGCCAGGTTGATCACGCAATTGGAGATGATCAGGTCGATCGTGCCGTCCTCGACCGGCATGGCGTCAGCCAAGCCTTTGCGAAACTCGACGTTCGATGCGGGATAACCAAGATTGGTTGCGACGGTCGATGCATTCTTTCGGGCGATCTCCAGCATCGTGTCGGTCATGTCGATGCCGATCACCAGTCCGGTCGGGCCGACCAAACGGGAGGCTTCAAAGCAATCGATGCCGCCCCCCGATCCGATGTCCAACACCGTTTCGCCGGTCTGCACCGTCTGGAGCCCGGCCGGCGTGCCGCAGCCGTAGGAGATCCTGAGGACTTCCTCAGGAATAAAGGTCTTGAGATGTCCCACGTCGTAACTCGTGGGACAGCACATCTGCTCGCCGGTGCTGGCAGCTTGCGCATAACGTTCGCTGACTTTTTGGGTGATTTCATCGATTGGCATGGCCGGCCTTCTCCTTCTGAATGACGTATGGAGATACGTCTATGTATCAATACTCTCGATCGGCGTCAATCCAGCTCTTCTGAGAGCTGGTGGACAAAGGATCCCTCACCTTACACCAAAAGGACAATGCACTTCTGTGAGCTGGCTTACAGGAACGAGTTATTTGTTTGCCATTGTCACAGAGAAATAGCGGCTGATGTGTCAGTCGATTGAAATACGGAGTTCTTACAGCGGGATCGTGAATAGAAAGGCTCTCCTTCCTTTGATATCGGGTAGGAGGAAGAGTATGTCAGAAACACAGGCCGAGTGCTCCTGGCCTAATTCGTAGGCGGACGGTCCGCAGTCCGTTGAAGGGATGTGGACCGGATAAGGGAAGCATGTTAGGCGGATCCGTATAAGACCCCGTGATCAATGGTCCAGTAGTCACAACTCATTGAACCGGCAAACAGTTATGGCGTATGGTTCGCGAACAGTAGCGGCGTGTGATAC
>CABVRV010000149.1 GCA_902500755.1 uncultured Nitrospira sp. | reverse complement strand
CCTTCTAAGCTGAGGGTCGCTGGTTCGATTCCAGCCGGGCGCACCATACAGAGCTCGCTTGACTCGGAGCCTATTTCTTCTCTTGAGGCGACGGGATAAACTCCTCCATCAGTCTGGTCCTCGTGGGGGCTGTAAGTCCTGTTGACTTTTCTTTCGCGTCGCCACTAGCACGCTGTATTCCCTAATAAAACCCCATGCTAAAGAGGGATCCTCTCCTGTAGACATTCAAGGGTCTCGTCCCCTATAGTTTTGTTCCTCATCTCCACCTTTCATAAGGGTCGGTCGGATATGCGTCGGCTGCTTCAGCCCAAAGTCGTGATCAGCATCCTGGTGGGGCTTATCGCCCTCTACGCGATCATTGGATTTGTGCTGGTTCCCTATCTCATCAAGGCGTATGGCATTCCCACTGCGGCGGAGCAGATCAAGCATCCGGTCGTCCTCCGCGAGGCGGCGTTCAATCCGTTTACGCTCGCGCTTCGTCTCAACGGGTTCGAGGTGCGAGATCAGGACCAGACTGCAATGCTCGGGTTCGAGGAACTGTTCATCGATCTACGGGCGGTCACACTGTTTGTCCAGAAGGTAGCGTTCGACGAGATTCGTCTGGTCATGCCGTTTGTGGCAGCCAGGGTCAATCCCGAAGGGAAGCTGAATCTGATGGCGTTGGCTCCACCAGCCGATGAGCCTGCTCCGAAACCCGCTCAACCAACAGGCGAGCTGAAGCAGATGATGCCGGTGGAGGTCGACCTGCTGGAAATCGAGCGTGGAATTGTGGAGTACCGCGATGATTCCAAGCCCAGGCCGGTTCGCATCGATGTTGTGCCGATCCAGATCGTGCTTCGGGATTTCAGTACCATGCCGAGCCCGGAAAATGAAAATGCCCATGCTTTCAAGGCAGAGATCGGCAAAGGTGAAGTGGTAGCGTGGGAAGGGACAATCTTTCTGGAGCCGGTGGAGTCTGATGGGAAGCTGAGTTTGTCCGGAGTCAAGCTTCAGACCTTGTATCAAGCCGTGCATGATCTGTTTCAGTTCGATATCAAACAAGGTGTTCTCGGCCTGACGGCGTCCTATCATTTCGATCTTCGCGGTCAGGCTCCTCAAGCAACGGTGAAGAATGGAACGGTGTCGGTGCAGAATCTGGAAATTGTCGAACGGGGCGGGATCGATCCCGTTGTCGAGGTGCCGGGCTTTGATGTGGAAGGCATTCGGTTGGATTTGCAGAAGCAATCGATCGATATCGCCAAGGTCCATTCGTCCGATGCCCGATTCGATGCGTGGTTGGATACCGGAGGTGTCCTGAACTACGACACGCTCTTCACTCCAGTCGGTGGAGGCGGTACGGAACCGAAGTCCGCTCCCTCAAAGGCTGAGGGGGACAAACCAGCCAAGCCCTGGTCGATCACGATTGATGAAGTCGCGTTACGAAACTACGGGGCTACGTTCGAGGACCGCACACTGGAGCGTCCTGGACGCCTCGCGGTGGACGCGATGAATCTGACGGTGAACAATATCCAGATTCCGTTCAAGAAACCGCTTCCGATCGACCTGTCGATGAAATTGAACGAGACTGGGGCGATCAACGTCAAAGGCAAAGTGGCGGTTGAGCCGCTAGAAGCCGACGTTGAGGCCAAGTTGGAGCATATCGAGATTCGTCCATTTCAACCGTATCTCGATCGGTTCCTCAATGCCGATGTGTTGGATGGGGCGATTGATCTGAATGGGGCGGTCCGCTTGGCCAAGGAGCATGTGCGTGAGCCTCTGTTACAGTTTCAGGGAAACCTGGCGGTGAATCAGTTCGCGATTGCCGATCGTAAAGACTTCGGTGATGTGGTGACATGGAAGGCATTGAAGGTGAACCAAGTTGCGTTGGATGTCGAACCGACGGCGGTAAAGATTGCCGAAGTGCTCTGGCTGGAACCTTCCATCCAGATCGCAGTAGATCCCGATGGGCAGCTCAATCTTTCCCGTCTTGCCAAATCGCCCGCGTCGAGTGAGCAGCTGGCGCCTCTGAAAGAACCCACAGACGACAAGCCGCAAGCGAAAGCAGGGGAACCAGTGCCCGTGACGATCGATCAGGTCAAGTTGGCAAAGTTGGCTGCGACATTCCAAGACCTCTCCCTCGAACCGAAAGTTCGGACGAGTCTGACGGAGTTTGGGGGCACTATCAAAGGCCTATCGTCCAAGCAGCTCAAGAAAGCGGATGTCAATCTGGCGGGCAAAGTCGGACGTACGGCTCCGTTTAAGATCGTAGGAAAGATCAACCCATTGAGCGAGGATGCGTTCACTGATTTGGTCATCACGCTGAACGGTATGGATCTCAGACCGACCGGTCCTTACAGCGGCAAGTACGTGGGCTATGGGTTGTCCAAAGGCAAGTTGTCGCTCGATTTGAAATACAAGGTTTCACAAAAGGTGCTGGAGGCGGAGAACTTGGTCAAGGTTGATCAACTGACATTCGGTGAGAAAACGGATAGTCCGGATGCGACCTCATTGCCGGTCCCGCTGGTTGTGGGGCTCCTGAAGGATCGTAAAGGGCTGATCGAGATCGATATGCCGATTCGCGGCGATCTCAATGATCCGGATTTCAAATACGGCAAGGTGGTGATCTCAACGTTGCTCAATTTACTCACCAAAGTCGTCGCCTCGCCGTTTGCGCTCATGGGGAAGCTCATTCCGGGAGACGGCAGTGCAGAAAATCTGGAGTTCATCGAGTTCCAGCCAGGAAGCTTCTCTCTCGTTGAGGAAGAGGTGAAAAAACTCGATGCGCTTGAGAAGGCGTTGGAGGAACGCGCTGGACTCCGGCTCGATATCAAGGGAACGACTGATTCGGCCCTGGACCGTGCGGCTCTGCAAGCGATGAAGCTTCGAGCACAACTCTTTGCCATGCAGGGTGGTGCGAATCCAGATCAGGAAGAGCTCTCGCCGAAAGTGGAACAACGGCTGGTGGAAAAACTCTATGCGAAGCTTCCTCCTGCTGATCCAGCAGCTGCGCCCGCCGAGTCCACTCAACCGACGGTAGAAGAGATGAAACAGAAACTCGCGGCGGCCATTCAGATCTCGGGAAAAGAATTTGAAGCGTTGGCTCGCCAGCGTGCTGAGGCGATCCGCAATCGGCTGCTTGAGGATGGCGTGCTCACCGAGGAACGAGTCGTGCTTCTTGATACCGGCGATGCCGAATCTGGGCATGAGAAGGTGCGGACTCAATTGTCGCTGTCTGCCGGCTCATAAGACCTCGATGCAAGGGCAGGTAAACAACGGATGTGGATGATCAGTCTGCAAATAGAGTGGAGAGATGAATGGGTACGCGGACTACTTCGCGTTGTACCGCATTCGCGTCCCATGCAAAAGCGAGAGTTCAATTTCCGATGCGCTGAGCTCAGAGGGGAACAGAACACCTGAAATCTTGCAAGCATTGATACTGGCGCCCTCCATCTTCGCGTTGCTCAGGTCTACACCGCGGAGATCGGATTGCCGGAAATAGCAATCGCTGAAATCCAGCCCGCCCGCATCAAGACCGCGAAGATCCAAACCTCGCAGGTCACATCCCCGAAGATCGCATGAATCACCCGAGGCTTTCTTGGCGTTGAATTCCTTGATGCAGCCTTCTCGCAACATGAGGTACATCGGGTCTTTCGAAATATGGAGCTTCATGCGCGTTGGCTCGGCTTTATCCATGTTGTGCTCCGTTGTGAGTTCTCGACAGTCATATCGGCAAGGGGAGAAGAAACTTGAACCGGTGAGGGACGTTTTTTGCCACGCGTCAATCATTATTCAACCAGGAGAGAGACTTAGCCCGGTTCATTCATGAAAACGGCGCGTTCATTCATGCCCGTCAGCCAGCCGGCTTGTTGCCCACTGGCTGACTTCGACACGGTGCATCGCGCCTACTCAAGGCTAGCCCTGAGCGGAGGCCCGGCTCTGACGGAGCCGAAGTCGAAACCCGGAGGTGCGTTGTTCACGCCTCGCGAATAACGTGGGTTAGCTGAAAGCCTCGTTCCAGTTTTTGCATTGCCCTTCAGCAGTCACCCTCTTGAACTCGCTCTTCGCGAACCAGTATGGTAGGGAGTCAGTTCATTCTCGTTTGAATTTATTGCGATACAAGGAGGTATGCCATGGCGATACGATTGGGCGATGATGCGCCGAACTTTACGGCGGAGACGACAGAGGGCACGATCAATTTTCATGAGTGGCTGGGCAACAGTTGGGGAATTTTTTTCTCCCACCCCAAAGACTATACCCCCGTCTGTACGACGGAATTGGGTACGGTAGCCAGAATTTCCCCGGAGTTCAAGAAGCGGGGAGTGAAGGTGATCGCAATCAGTGTGGATCCCATGGATTCGCACAAAGGTTGGATCAATGACATCAATGAAACCCAAAAGACGACGATGAACTACCCCATTATCGCCGATCCGGACAAGAAGGTGGCGACGCTCTACGATATGATCCACCCGAATGCCATTGATAATATGACCGTGCGTTCAGTCTTCATTATTGGTCCGGACAAAAAAGTAAAACTGACGCTGACCTATCCGGCTTCCTGCGGTCGTAACTTTGATGAGCTGTTGAGGGTCATCGATTCGCTCCAGTTGACGTCAAAATACAAGGTTGCAACACCTGCCAACTGGAAAGACGGTGAAGAGTGCATCATTACGCCCGCGGTGGGTGATGCAGAAGCGCAACAACTGTTTCCTAAAGGGTTCACGACTGTGAAGCCGTATCTCCGCTACACTCCTCAGCCGAACCGATAGACTCTGACCGGTATAGTGAGCACACCAGGCAGAGGATGACCAACATCTTCTGCCTGGCTCTTGTTTATCAACGTGTTATCCAGCCAAGCCTTTCTATAGTTCAGAAGTAAATCTCACCGCTGTCGATCTTCTATTCTCTCTGACTGTAGATGTCGTTGCATTTCAAGAGCTGAGGTACAAGGATTGCTTGAGCCCCGGCTGGGTTCTATGGCTTTACAGCCGTGATCCTACGGGCTCCTTCGGCAAAACGAGCCGAAACCTGTTTCCCTTCGTCAAGGTTTCGGTATGCTCAAGGGCTCTGGCCGACGGGGCAGAGGGCACCCGTTGCGCACTCGTTCACTGGGTCACAGTGGTGCAGCCTGTAGGCGAGTGAAGGCACTGGTGTCGGCACGTGAAAAAACGAGTCAGGGACGATATGGCCTGGATCCTATCTGCGTGGAGGATGTTGATGTGGGCAGGTGAAAACCACATCAGTATCGCACCTGATCGCTTTCTGCATTTGCCTGGACAAGCAGAACTACATATGTATAGTTATGGCGTAATGAAGGTATTACGCAGAATTTTCTTGCTATCTTTCGAGGGCTTGGGCATACTCCGCGTCATAATTCCCAGGTGAAAGGGCTCGGTAGTTCGTGGTGGGCAAGGGTTCTTATTATTCACAAGGGAGGGCATCAGTATGATAGGACATGTCAAAAGGCAGTGGAAAACGGT
>CABVRV010000148.1 GCA_902500755.1 uncultured Nitrospira sp. | reverse complement strand
TTGCAGAAAGCAGGCCAATTGCTCGCGGCCTCTCCACTCCATCCGGTGGACACGGCAACAACCGTACGTGTCCGAGGCGGCAAAACAGTGACGACCGACGGACCGTTTGCCGAGACGAAGGAACAGCTGGGTGGATTTCTGATGATCGACGTACCGGATCTCAACGATGCCATCCGGGTGGCAGCTCAGTTTCCAGCTGCCCGCTTCGGGAGCGTCGAAGTCCGTCCGATGAAAGAACTCGGCTGCGCGTAACGACATCCGCCCATGGACGACGACGCACACACATCGGCACGTGAGAAGGTGGAAGAGGTGTACCGTTCCGAATCGCGCCACGTGCTGGCGACACTGATCAGGCTGCTCGGCGACTTTGACGCAGCTGAAGAAGCGCTGCATGAAGCCTTCGCAGCGGCCATGGAACAATGGTCGCGGGACGGCCTGCCGGTCAACCCACGTGCCTGGCTGGTTTCAACCGGTCGCTTCAAAGCCATCGATGGTATGAGACGGCGTACCCGCCATGACGCATCCTTGGCGGAACTCGCCAGACAGATCGACTCAACCACGGGCACTCAATCAGAGAAAGAGGACGAGTCTATCGAAGACGACCGTCTACGACTCATCTTCACCTGCTGCCACCCTGCGCTTAAGCCCGAGGCACAAATGGCGCTCACTCTTCGTGAGGTCTGCGGCCTCACGACCGAAGAAATAGCGCGAGCGTTTCTCTCTACCCCTTCCACACTGGCGCAACGGATCGTGCGCGCCAAGGCGAAGATCCGTGAAGCCCGTATCCCGTACGAGGTACCGCCTCCAAGAGAGTTGCCGGACCGATTGGACACGGTGCTGCAGGTCATCTATCTCGTGTTCAACGAGGGCTATTCGGCTTCGTTCGGGGCCTCGCTTACCAGAGCCGATCTTTCCGGTGAAGCGATTCGCTTGAGCCGGCTTCTCTTGCAACTCTTGCCAGAACCAGAAGTGATGGGTCTCCTCGCCCTCATGCTGCTGCACGAATCACGACGCAGCGTACGTACATCCTCAACGGGCGATCTGGTGCTGTTGGAGCATCAGGACCGGTCGCTCTGGAATCGTGATTACATTCGACAAGGTGTGGAGTTGATCGAACAGGCATTGGCCTCACGGCGATTCGGCCCCTACACGTTGCAGGCAGCGATTGCCGCAGTCCATGCCGAGGCTTCCAGCGCCGCTGAAACTGATTGGGCACAGATCGTCGCTTTGTACGATCTACTCTTGCGCGTAGAAGCATCACCGATCGTGGAGCTCAATCGAGCCGTGGCGGTTGCCATGCGTGATGGACCAGCCAAGGGCTTGGAGTTGGTTGATGCACTTCTGGAGGCTGGGGAGTTGGACAACTATCACCTGGCCCACGCCGTACGGGCCGACCTCTGCAGACGACTTGGGAAGAACGCAGATGCCCGCACTTCGTATGAACGGGCTCTGGCTCTCTCGAAGCAAGAACCGGAACGCCGATTCCTAGAAAAACGTCTAATGGAGTTGGACTGAGCAGAATTGTTTTTGTTATTCTTTGAAAAGTTTGAGGAGATGGGTCGCATAAGTGACGGCACTTCCGGCTCTCAGTGCCGCCGCGACGAAACCGGCTTCAGCTCGTTCCTCATCACGTGCTCCTGTCTTTCTCGCCGCATCGGCGTGGAGCTCAATACAATAGTGGCGCTGAGTGGTCAACGCGACGTCGATTGTTCATCGACCCAATGCTGTGAATCAGGACCGACTACTTCCTCCATGCTCATGGAAACCTCCGGCGCAGAACTTGATCTCACGCGACACGTACTTCCATAATAGTCGGCTGAATTCCACGCTCTGCCATTGGAGAGAATCGATCAATCGTGCGATTTCTTACAACCCCATCCGCTTAACGGGACTCACCTTGGCCCTACAGCCTTGGAAGACCAAAATTTGGTAACATGGCTCGGTGAGCCTATCATGAATCGCCAAAACTGGATCGGATCGATCGTCCTTGTGTGTATTGTGCTCCTGCTAGGCATCGGTCTGGCCGCGTGGAAATACGAAGCCATCCAGGGGGAACAAGCGGCCTCGGCCAATCAACCGGAACCGATGGAATCGGTGACCACTGCCGTCGCGCGAGCCATTGACCACCGCCAGACCACGACCTCGATCGGAACGGTCCTCGCGCTACGATCAATTACGCTGAAGAACGAGCTCGCCGGGACCGTCCGCGAGGTTCGGCTCACCCCAGGCCAAATCGTCGAAGCCGGCACCTTGTTGGTCGCCCTCGACGTCTCGGTCGAGGAAGCCGACCTGCGAGCCCAGGAGGCCCAGGTCGCGCTCGCCAAGACAGTCCTCAATCGCAGGCAGAACCTCAGCCGGGAGCTTGCCACGACACAGGAGGAAGTGGATCGGGCGCGAGCAGACTTGAATGTCGCCCAGGCACAGATTGCCCGCACTAAAGCGATCATTGCCAAGAAGACCATCCGTGCTCCATTCCGAGCCAGAGTCGGTATCGCAGACGTCCACCCCGGGCAGTATCTGGATGAAGGGACACTCCTGACGACACTGCAAGGTGTAGGGGAAGCAGTCCATGTCGACTTCACGGTCGCGCAGCAGGTGGCGTCGGGTTTGCGCGCCGGTGAAACCGTTGAGGTATCTGCGACTGGGAATTCCCCCATCATCACAGCCAGGATCGTCGCCCTCGATGCACGTGTTGATCCGACGACTCGGAATGCCATGGTCAGGGCTAGGATCGAGAGTGCTCGAAATGTACCGGCACCGGGTGCATCGGTGCGCGTTCGCGTTCCTGTCGGCACGACACGGAGTGCCGTCGCCATCCCGGTCAGTGCGTTACGCAAGGGACCGGGAAGCGATCAGGTGTTCGTCCTTGCCGCAGACCACGACGGCCGGATGCGCGTGCATACTCGTCAGGTCGAAAGCGGGCCGATGTTGGGCGATGAGGTCGTCGTTTATAGTGGGCTGACACCTGGCGAGCAGATTGCGGCCCAGGGGTCTTTCAAACTCCGCGATGGCCTCCTCGTCGCGATTGCAGAGACGCCCGCGGCTCTTTCCACAAATGATCGCGCAGCCGTGAAGCCGTAAACAGATGCGCATGAAGCCGGGCACCACTCGGACATCATTCACCGAGGTATTCATCAAGCATCCTGTGTTGGCGATTGTCGTCAACCTGGTGATCCTGCTCGCTGGGTGGCGAGCGCTGACGACATTGCCAGTCCAACAATACCCACAGATCGAAAACTCGCAGGTGGTCATTACAACCATCTACTACGGGGCCAGCGCCGAAACAGTTCGTGGCTTCCTCACCACACCCATTGAACGGGTCGTGTCCGCCATCAGCGGTGTCGACTATGTGGAATCGACCAGCCGCGCCGGTGTCAGCACCGTCACCGTCCATCTCAAATTGAATCACAACAGCACGGCGGCATTGGCAGAGATCACGGCGCGACTTCAGCAAGTCAGATCGGAACTCCCACCGGATGCCGAACCGGCCGCGATTGACATCCAGCGGGCGGATCGGCCCTATGCCTCGTTCTACCTCAGCTTTAACTCGACCGAACGCACGGTTCCAGCCATCACAGACTGGCTTCTACGGACATTGCAGCCTCAGCTTTCGACGCTGCCCGGCGTCCAACGAGTGACGTTCGAAGGCGACCGACAGATCGCGATGCGCATCTGGATCGACCCAGACCGCCTCGCGTCGTTCAACCTCTCCCCCGGCGATGTGCAGAGCGCCCTCCGGCGGAACAACTACTTGGCCGCCGTCGGCCGCACCAAGGGCAATGCGGTGCAGGTCAACCTGCTGGCAAACACCGATCTCCGTTCAGCTGTTGAATTTGAGGACCTGGTCGTAGCCGACCGCGGCGGCGCCATCGTCAGGCTGAAGGACGTGGCGCAGATCGAGCGGGAAGCGGAAGAAGCGAACATGATCGCCAAGTACGATGCAATCGAAGGGGTCTACCTCGGGATTTGGGCGGTGCCCGGCACGAACGAAATCGAAGTCGGACACCGGCTGCGCGACGAAATCGAACAGATCCGCCCAACCCTACCACGTGACATCGAGATGAAACTCGTCTGGGACAGCACCATGTTCATCCGAAACGCACTGGCGGAAATCACGAAGACCTTGTCGGAAACGATCTTGATCGTAGGTGTGGTGGTCTTTCTATTCATGGGATCGATCCGTACAGCGCTTGTCCCGCTGGTCGCCCTGCCGGTCTCGTTGATCGGCACGGCTCTTTTCATGGCCGCGTTCGGTTTCAGCCTGAATCTCCTCAGCCTCCTCGCCATCGTCCTCTCCGTCGGTTTGGTCGTGGATGATGCGATCGTGGTCGTGGAGAATGTGGAGCGCCATGTCCGGTTGGGACAATCCCGAATCGAGGCCGCGAAAGCCGCCGTCCGTGAATTGCTCGGCCCGATCGTCGCCATGACGATCACGCTCGCCACCGTCTATGCTCCTATCGGCTTCCAAGGCGGCCTGACCGGCTCCCTGTTCCTCGAGTTTGCGATGACTCTGGCTGTCGCGGTGGTCTTGTCCGGTATCGTCGCAATCACGCTCTCACCGATGATGAGTTCGCGTTTCGTGCACCCGGAGGGAAAGGAAGGGGCACTGACGAGGCAGGTGACCCGCGGTTTTGAATCGCTCCGTCGGACCTATGGACGGATACTTGATGGCGCACTGACCCTGCGATGGGGAATCATGATGGCGGCCCTCCTCGTCACCATCGCTGCCTGGCCGCTCTATCATTTCTCCCGTCAAGAACTTGCTCCGGTGGAAGACCAGAACCATATCAGTCTGTTTTTCGAAGCCTCGCCGGACTCCACCGTTGCCGCCACCGATCGCCAACACCTCCAGATCGTCAAAGCGATCACGGCCCTTCCTGAAACCGACTATACCTGGTCGCTCACCACCGCCTGGGGAGGCTTCGGTGGTGTGGTGGCCAAAGATTGGCATGATCGAGCACGTTCAACCGAAGAGATGTATGACGATGTCTATGTCGCCGTGTCGCAGGTGCCTGGGCTCCGCGTCTTTCCCAGATTGGACCCGCCTCTCCCTACTCCCGGTCAGTATGACGTAGAGCTGGTCCTACAGAGCGATGCGCCCACCGAGCAGATGCTCGAAGCAATCGGTTCCGTGTTGGGCGCAGGATGGCAGAGCGGCAAGTTCTTGTACGTCGACACAGACCTGAAGATCGATCTGCCCCAGGCACGCGTCATCTTGGATCGTGAGCGACTCGCTGATTTGGGCTTTGACTTGGCCGGAGTCGGGCGCGAGCTGGGTACGTTGCTCGGTGGTGGATACGTCAATCGGTTCAATTACTTCGATCGCAGTTACAAAGTCATTCCTCAACTCGGCGATAAGGATCGCGCGACGCTTGATCCGCTGCTCGACCTCAAAATCAAAACACCAGGCGGCCAGTTGGTGCCGGTGTCGACGTTCACTCACATCGAGACCAGTACCGCGCCTCGCACCTTGAACCGTTTCCAACAACGCAATGCGGTCCGCATCTTCGGAGGCC
>CABVRV010000147.1 GCA_902500755.1 uncultured Nitrospira sp. | reverse complement strand
GGGATCCGCCCTTGTCTTTTACGATCAACCCATCTCATCTCACGGACCAGCCACGCCAGCGTTCTGCCGGTCGAATCCATATCTCATGATGTATCTGCGGCGAACTCCCCACAACGAAGAATTGTTCTACTAGGAGTCCTGAGGTCTGACGAAAGAAGAGGTCGGCGTCTCTGGACACTCTGAGGCGGAAAACTGGTAAAATGAAATCGGATGACTCAAGAACTTCATCAAACGATCGGACCGGCGCATGACGTGAGAGCGTCTCAAGGAAGGACTGACCTACCGAGGGCCCGCGCATGAGCGACGACGATCGCGCATCTCGACCACGGGCCGACATCGATCCGCATGAGACACGGGAATGGTTGGACTCCCTTGAGTACGTGCTTGGGCAGCACGGCGTCGAGCGAGCGACGTATTTGTTCGAACGGCTTCGGGATCGACTGGGCGAACGCGGTGCCCGGGTATCTCAATCGGTCAACACTCCGTACGTCAACACGATTCCCGTCTCTCAACAACCTCCCTACCCTGGCAACCTTGAGTTAGAACGTCGAATCCGCAGCCTGGTCCGTTGGAACGCCATGGCGATGGTCGTGAAGGCCAATCAGCAGCGTCCCGGCATCGGCGGACATATTTCGACCTTCGCGTCGGCAGCCACGCTCTATGAAGTGGCCCTGCATCATTTTCTGCGTGGGAAAAACGGACCCCAGGGCGGCGACCACGTGTATTTTCAGGGTCACGCCACACCGGGGAACTATGCGCGTGGTTTTGTCGAAGGACGCTTTTCGGAGGAAACGCTTCACCGGTTCCGTACCGAGCTGGACGATAGTGGACCAGGCTTGCCGTCTTATCCACATCCCTGGCTGCTCCCCGACTACTGGGAATTCCCCACGGTTTCGATGGGCCTGGGACCGATCCTATCGATTTATCAGGCACGCTTCAATCGTTACCTGCAGGACCGCGGTCTCAAGGATACGAGCCAACAACGAGTGTGGGCCTTCATCGGCGACGGCGAAACCGACGAACCGGAAAGTCTCGGCGCCCTCTCGCTCGCCTCACGCGAACGGCTCGACAATCTCATCTGGGTCGTCAATTGTAACCTTCAACGTCTCGACGGGCCCGTGCGCGGCAACGGCAAGATCATCCAGGAGTTGGAAGCGGTCTTCCTCGGCGCCGGCTGGCACGTCATCAAGGTGATCTGGGGCAGTGATTGGGATTCGCTGTTGGCGAAGGACGACGAAGGCCTGCTGGTCAAGCGTATGGGCGAGGCGGTGGACGGCTGGTATCAAAAGTATGTGGTGGAAGGCGGCGCCTTCGCGCGGGAACATTTCTTCGGAGCCGATCCGAGACTGCTCAAGCTGGTGGAGAGCTATTCCGACGAACAGATCCACAAGATGCTGCGGGGTGGGCACGATCCGCGAAAACTCTACGCCGCTTACAAGGCCGCGGTAGAGCACACAGGGCAACCCACCGTGATCCTGGCCAAAACGATCAAAGGCTACGGTCTTGGTGAGGCCGGCGAAGGGCGCAACGTCACCCATCAACAGAAGAAAATGAACGAACAGGAGCTTCGGGAATTTCGCACGAGATTCAGTGTGCCGGTGCCGGATGCGCAACTGACCTCCACCCCCTTCTATCAACCGCCAGCCGACAGTCCCGAGGCGGCGTATCTCGCAGAGCGGATCAAGACGATGGGCGGTCCCATCCCGGAGCGCCGTGTCACTGTCCAGTCACTTGATACGCCGGCACTCGACCAGTTTAAGGAGTTCCTCGAAGGATCGGGAGGGCGTTCCGTCTCAACCACGATGGGGTTCGCCCGAATGCTGAGCCGGATGCTCAGCCTGAAGGAACTCGGGAAACATCTTGTGCCGATCATTCCCGACGAAGCGCGTACCTTTGGTCTGGAGGCATTGTTCCGACAATACGGTATTTACTCGCATATCGGACAGCTGTATGAACCGGCCGACAAGAGCTCGCTGTTGTACTACTTCGAAGCGAAAAACGGGCAAATTCTTGAGGAAGGCATTACCGAAGCTGGCGCCATGTCTTCATACATCGCAGCGGGTACCGCCTACGCGACGCATGGCGTCAATATGATCCCGTTCTACATCTTCTATTCGATGTTCGGGTTTCAACGGATCGGCGACTTGATCTGGGCCGCTTGCGACATGCGCACACGCGGCTTTCTATTAGGCGCCACCGCAGGGCGCACGACATTGGAGGGGGAAGGCCTGCAGCATCAGGACGGGCAGAGCCATCTGCTCGCCAGCGCTTACCCGACGATCGCAGCCTACGATCCGGCCTTCATGTTTGAGCTGGCGGTTATTCTCCAAGATGGTCTGAAGAAGATGTACCATGAACAACAAGACTTGTCCTACTACATCACCCTGTACAACGAATCCTACCCGATGCCGGCCATGCCGCCGAATGCGGAGGAAGGGATTCGAGAAGGGCTGTATCGATTCAGAACCGCGCCGGATCGAGCCAAGCACCGAGCACAGCTCCTTGCGAGCGGTCCGTTGGTAATCGAAGCAGTGCGCGCACAGGATCTGTTGTTGCGCTACGGAGTGGCAGCCGATGTGTGGAGCGTGACGAGCTACAAACAGCTGCGGATGCGCACGCTTGAGGCCGAACGCTGGAATCTCCTGCACCCGGAAGAGAGACCGCGCACGAGCTTCCTACAGCAGACAGTCCATCAGTTCGATGGCCCTTGCGTCGCGGTCAGTGATTACGTTCGACTGGTTCCGCAGCAGATCGCGCCCTGGACTCCGGGTGGTCTCCTTGCCTTGGGAACGGACGGGTTCGGCCGGAGCGATACGCGCAAGGCATTACGACGGTTCTTTGAAATCGACGCCGAACATCTGGCCGTCGCCGCACTCTATGCCCTCTGTCAAAGGGGAATCGTCCAAGCAAACGTCGTGACACAGGCAGCGCAAGATCTTGAAATCTCCACTGATACAGAGGCTCCGTGGCATCGATGACCAGAGAAGGTGTCCACACTTGAGGGATAGGGCATGAAAGTCGAACTCCCCTTTCTGGCGGAAGGTATCGAGGGTGGTGATGTGGTCCAGCTTTTGGTGCGCGAGGGGGACCGGGTCAGCGAGGGACAATCGCTGATCGAGCTCGAGACCGAAAAAGCCACCGTGCCGGTTCCATCACCGAGTGCCGGGACCGTCATGCGCCTACTGGTTCAACAGGGTGATCACGTGAAGGTCGGGCAGGCGCTCATGGAGCTGGACGGATCCGAGGGTACGACGAAGAAGGCACAGACTTCGTCATCTGAAAAGCCAGCGATGGCATCCGTTCCGCAGCCACCCTCTACCACGCAAACAACTCAAGGAAATGCTGTAGCGCATCCGAAGCAGGGACAGGCCGAGCCAACTCCATCCCTGACCGAATCAGCCCGGCCAGCCGCGGAGCAGAAGCCTGTTGCGGTCCACGCGCCGTCCACCGGAGCCGCTATCCCAGCCCCGCCATCGGTTCGGCGGCTCGCACGGGAACTGGGTGTAGACCTTTCTCAGGTCAAGGGATCGGAAGCCGGTGGCCGGATCACTGCCGAGGACGTGAAAGCCTTCGTGCGAGAGCGGACCAAACGCGGCGTCGCCCCGGGAGCGGGTGACAATATCTTTTCCACGTCCTATGGGTCTGAACGGCGCGAGCCGCTTCCGTCCATCAGGCGGAAGATCGCCGCGAACATGACCCAAGCCTGGACGACGATTCCGCATGTGCATCAATTCCAGGATGCCGATATTACCGATCTCATGGCGCTGCATAAACGGTATGCGCCGGAGTTTAAGAAGAAAGGCGCCACGTTGACGTTAAGCAGTCTCTTCCTAAAAGCAATCGTCCATGCGCTCAAGCTGTACCCGCAACTAAATGCGACTCTCGATCTGACCAACGGCGAAGTGATCTACAAGGACTATTACAACATCGGTGTGGCGGTCGATACACCCGCCGGACTGATCGTGCCGGTGGTTCACCAGGTGGATCAGAAAGATCTCCTGCAAATTTCGCTGGAGCTGGCTGATCTCGCCGAACGCACCCGTGCGCGTGAGATCAAGCTGGAAGAGCTACGCGGAGCGACGTTTACACTCAGCAACATGGGCGGGATCGGCGCCGGTCCATTCCTGCCGATCATCAATCCGCCGCAAGTCGGCATTCTCGGTGTCGGCAAGGCCCGCATGACGCCGGTGTATCGTGACGGCCAGTTCGTGCCGCGCCGGGTGCTGCAACTGTGCGTGGCCTACGACCATCGGCTGGTGGATGGAGCGATCGGTGCGCGCTTTACCAACGAGATTGTCAAAGTATTGGAAGATTTTCAGGGCATGTTTCTGGGGCTCTAGCAGGAGGTGGTATGGCTGAATCGCGTTATGATGTGGCAGTGATCGGTGCCGGACCAGGCGGCTATGCCGCAGCATTCCAGGCTGCGGACCTGGGCTTACGCACGGCCCTGATCGATGAGGATCCGCAACTAGGTGGAACGTGCCTGTTGCGCGGCTGCATTCCCTCCAAAGCCTTGCTTCACGTGGCCCGCTTGCTCACTGACGCAGAAGAGGCGGCAGCCTGGGGCATTCAGTTCGACAAACCTCGCGTGGACCTGGAGGCGTTTCGTGGCCGCGTGCAGGCGATCATCGGCAAGCTCACGAAAGGTGTGCGGACGCTGGCCGGCAGCCGGAAGGTCGAGGTCATCCAGGCGCGGGCTACGTTCAAGGATGCGACGACCCTTCAGCTCTCCGGCTCCAGCGCACCAGGCGAACTCTCGTTCGCTCATGCCATCCTCGCAACTGGCTCGCAACCGACTATCCCGAAATCGCTGAAGCTCGACGATCCACGCGTCATGGATTCCACGAGTGCGCTTCAGTTGGTAGACATTCCCGCTCGCCTGCTGGTCGTCGGCGGAGGCTATATCGGCCTCGAGTTGGGCACGGTCTATCAGGCCCTCGGCTCTGAAGTTACCGTGGTCGAGGCATTGCCGCGCCTATTGAACAACGTCGATGCAGATCTTGTGCGACCGCTCAATCAACGGATGCAGCGCCGATTCAAAGCCATCAAACTGAATACCACCGTGGAACTACTTGAGACACGGGAAGACGGTCTGGTTGCGAACCTCACAGACTCTCAAGGAACCAGCGCCGAAACCTTTGATCGCGTGCTCATTGCCGTCGGACGCCGACCCAGTACCGACCAGCTTGGCCTGGAACACACCAAGATCGTGCTCACACCGAACGGTTTCATCCAAGTCGATCGGCAGATGCGCACGGCCGAACCGACCATCTTTGCGATCGGTGACGTGGTGGGCGAACCGATGCTCGCCCACAAGGCCTCACACGAAGGGTTGGTCGCATCTCGAGTCATCGCCGGGAAACAGACGGCCTTCGATGCCGCGGCAATCCCCGCCGTCGTCTTCACCGATCCTGAGATCGCCTGGTGCGGGCTGACAGAAGACACCGCCAAGGCCTCGGGACAAGCCGTGAAGGTCCTGCGGTTTCCCTGGGCTGCCTCGGGACGCGCGACGACGTTAGGCCGCAACGAAGGCCTCACCAAGCTCGTGCTCGAT
>CABVRV010000146.1 GCA_902500755.1 uncultured Nitrospira sp. | reverse complement strand
ATGCCGGCAGACCCGACTGAAACATGGACTGCAGGAAACCTGCTTGGTGAGGACATGATGTCCGGTCCCATACGGACCAGTCCGACTCGCGCTGGTCGGCCCAAACATCGCGACCACGGGAACCCCGCATGCTGCGGCGATGTGCATTGGTCCGGAATCATTGGTGATCATGACAGCCGTCTTGGATAGGAGTGCCGGCAAGCATCTTAATGGGACTTCTCCGCTCAAATTAATACAAGGACGCTTCATCAAAGATTGTAACCGATCCGCGTCGAGCCGATCATCAGCGCTACCTATGATAACGGCTGGAACACGATGTGACTCGTACAGCTGATCCGCAACAGCGGCAAAAGACGTAAGTGGCCAACGTTTTGTCAACCACCGTGCCCCAACGTTCATGACAACCCAAGGCTTGTCGATGGAGTAGTCATGGCGTTGAAATAGTGCTCGAACAGCCGTTAGATCTTCATCCAGGATCCTGAATGCAAACCGTGGCCGTCGGGGGAGGGATATCCCCAATGCCGCCGCAAGCAGAAGATATCGGTCCACCGCATGGATGTCCGAATCGGGAACCGACACCCGGTGCGTATAGAACCATGGACTCCCTTCCCGTCCGTTGGCAAATCCAATTCGCATCCGTGCTCCACTCAAACGAGCCAGAACTCCACTGCGAAACAGTCCTTGTAGGTCTATGGCAAGATCAAATCGTTCCGCTCGCAGCGCCTGACTTTGCATGATCCAACTCCTCACCGTCGGATCAACCGACCACACACGATCGATGCCTTCGACCCGCTCAACAATCCCGGCCCATTGACGCTTGACCAGCCATGTCACATGCGATCCCGGCCATTGTGCCTTGATCGCCGACACAACCGGAAGCGTGTGAACGATATCTCCAAGGGAACTGGGTTTGATCAGAAGAATACGTTTGCCGCTTGACGCTGAAGAGGAACCACAATTGATCGGATTTACAGATGACACAGGAGAGCCTTCCACGACATCCATCCATTCAAGACAGTCCAACGCCCAACGAGCCCTCCAGCGCATCCTTCCACTACCTGAGTCGACTCAGGTCTGATTCACGGAATAGCTCCTCAGTTGTGGAGCGTAGAGCTGATCAAGTAGCGCCTTGCCACTTGTTGCACCTGCTGTTTCGCGCCGTTCCATCAATGACCGGTAGAGACGTTGCCATGCCCTCAGATAGGGCAATGGAGTCAGGTGGCGGCGTAAGTCGCTGTGCCCTCGCACAATCCTAGACACCCACTCATAGTTCCCTGGAATCACTGCTTCGCATGGTCCTTCGAGTGAAGGTTGACTGGGCGTGAAGAACATCGTGATGTTACCTCCGTCACGCGAGATCAAATGCCAGGCTTCATGCATCCCGTGCCTTTTGGCCAACCTCCGCAATGACACCACGTTGAAATTGTAAAGATGCGCCTCATGAAATGTGCTCTTCGGGGCCTGGCAAGTTGATTCAATATTGGGGACCTCCACGATAAGCATGCCGTCAGCTTTCAGCCACGATCGCAACAACGCTAAAATACGACCTGGGTCTTCTGTGTGCTCAAGCACGTGCCAAATCGTCACCACATCGAATGACTCAGGTGGGAATACCGCATCTTGTACGAATCCAACCTGAACGTTGAGACCATAGTTTTGTATCGAATGATCGGCATAGCCTCTATTCGGCTCAACCCCACTGACGGAATGTCCCAATGCCTGAAGCAAGTAAGCAAACTCCCCTCCGCCGGTCCCGACATCAAGCACAGTTTTCCGACGCGACAGCAGTTCCGCAACTTTCTCAAATCGTGACAGGGCCACCTTGCCGGCACGCAACACATGCTTCGGTCTCGGGCTGTAGGTCTGTTTATAAGAAAGGCGATATTCCTCCTCGTAAAACTGCCTGGCTTCATGTGGTCGAGGGTCCGACCATACGAGTCCACACGCACGACAAATGACGGTCTGCAATGGCTTCCCGCTTCGACTTCTGTTCGACAGAATCGCGACCTCTCTCCCACCGCAGAGGTTGCATGGGATCGAACTCGTACTGACCTGTTGGTTCATCGCCCGGTTCCTCGTACGTGAGGCATATCAGCCTCTCGCGTATTCATTGCGGCTCTTTCACCGCAGCCGCCACTCATGGCCCGATCCACAGAAGTCTTGCTGCCGTCGGTCCCATGATCCTACTCACATGCATCACCGATGAATGGCTCGCCCGTCATTCGCCTGGTCCGGTAACCTGCCGGCATCACACAATAACCAGTCTGCAGCCTCGGTCATCGAGGATGCGATCCAATCTGGAGCCAGCGCCGTCTCCTTGAGCCTTTCACTCTCCTGTGGGCGAACCACTCCTGTCGTCACCAAGACACTCCGGGCTCCAATCCGTTTTGCAAGTTCGATATCTCGGACATGATCGCCGATTAGATAGGCGCGTTCAAGGTCCACCCGTCGTTCGCGCACTGCTTGAGCTATCATCCCTGGGTTCGGCTTTCGGCAGTCACAGCCATCGTCAGGATGATGAGGACAGAAATAGATGGCGTCCAGCGATGCGCCGACTCCATCCAGGATATGGTTGAGTTTCGCGTGAACCGCCGCAAGGTCGTCTTGTGACAGCAATCCCCGAGCGACCCCGGATTGATTCGTCACGAGGATTAATCGGGCGCCAGCCCGCTTTAACCTTGCAAGAGCCTCCGGAACCCCTGGGAATAACTCGAGCTGATCAGGAGACTTGATATAACCAGGATCTGCATTCAAGGTCCCATCACGATCAAGAAAGATGGTGTAGCCATCGAGGACGGTTGACAAGTTTGCAGGGCGACAAGCCGACAGCTTCGTCGCGGGAGGAGCCGTCTCTTGACTCATCAACGTGTCACCGGCCAGCTTGTTTCCTGTGAGCGTGTCAGCACGTATCTGCTTCATGGCTGCATCATACACCCGGCCGACCGAAACCTGGGTCATACACCGGTGGTCGATCGGGCATTCCCGGAGAAGGCAGGGCGCGCAGTCGACAGCCTCTCTTACCACCGATCGTTCTTGTCTATAGGGAGCCGTCATGCGCGAGTCTGTTGGACCGAAGACTGCAACAATCGGAACGCCGAAGGCAGCAGCAATATGCATCGGACCTGTATCGTTCGTAATAAGCAGCCGACAACGCTTGACCACCGCCATAAGTTCACGAATGCTCGTCGCTCCCGATAGGACGATTGATCGACAATCGATCCGAGATGCAATGTCCTTCCCTAGAGGCTCTTCGCCTCTCGCTCCAAGGAGAGCTACAGCCACATGTGCGCACTCCTCCTTCTCCAAACGTTCAGCCAATTGCCGTGCGACGTCAGCAAATCGATCGGGCAACCACCGTTTGGCCCTGCCGTACGTCGAACCGGGATTGACGCCGATGATGAGGTCCGACGAGTCAATCCCGGCCGATGCGAGCCTTGCATCGGCCATGCGGTCCTCATCGGCCGAAACGTGGAGCATCGGCAGCGGAACTGCTCCGGAAAGCCCGATCGGCTTCAACATGTTCCAATAATACTCGACTTGGTGCACCGGCCTATCACGATGAGGAACAGCGACCGGCTCAGTGAGAAAGAGGACTCTTCCATCGGTGGCATAGCCATATCGTCGTGGAATGCCGGCGAGCCACGTGATGAATGCGGCCTCGAAGGCGTTCTGAAATAGTACGGCCAGATCGAAGCCGTGCCGTCGTAACGACCCTGCGAGCAACCACTTTCCCGCAATCCCGGCGTGAGCAACCTTGTCATCGTAGACAAGCACCCGATCCAGTCCTGAGTAAGCGGTGAACAGTTCCGCGATGGCGGGCCTGGCAAGGATCGTCAACTCTGCCGCAGGAAACAGAGACCGAAGCCCACGAAGCGCCGGCTCACACATCACGGCATCGCCGATCCAATTCGGCACCCGCACGAGGATTTTTCGCGGGAGAGCCTTATGCATGGGCCTCCGATTGTTGATTCCCCTCTGATGACGGCACCTCGATCAGCTTGCGCAGCTGGTCTTCTCCGTGCACCACTTCCGTTCCAAGTTGAAGCATCCACCAAGGATCGCTGGGCGTCAGAAATGGAATGAGTTTCCCCCCGTCTTTTTCCGTCGTCAGCACGAACTCGCTTCCGGTGACCCGCACGGTGCTCCGAATCTGCTCGATCTCATGGTGCGTATAGCGATGATGGTCTTCGAAGGCGGATTCTCCCATGATTTCGATCCCGATGGACTCCGCTGATCGGTGGAATGATCGGCTATTGCCGATCCCGCTCACCAACCAAGCCTTTTTCCTCAGACTCCACCCTACCGGCTGTTGCTCTCCGGAAACGACCGCTGCAAGGGACGCAGGTCTGAACACGACTTCCACAATTGCCGAGGGTGCACAAGCAACCTCTCGTAATCGACTCCGAATGGCGGCAACATCCTGACGAACCTCGGATCGAGTAATGATGATCGCGCTCGCTCGATCCACGCCAGACAGCGGCTCCCGTAACCTGCCGGCGGGAAGCAGCGCATCCAGTCCAGCTCCATCGGTCGCATCCAGTAATACCAGATCAACATCACGGTGAAGCGCGCGATGTTGAAAGCCATCATCAAGAACAATGCAATCAACGGGATGTTGTTTCAACACCCATCGACCTAAGGCAACCCGATCAGCACCCACCGCAACAATGGCTTGTGGACATCGCTGTGCGATAAGAAACGGCTCATCCCCTGCTTCCGATGGGCCGGCCAAGAGTCGCGACCCGTCGGACACGAGAAGATGCCGTCCCGTGCTCGCCCGTTTGTACCCTCGGCTCAAGATCGCCACTCGCTGTCCGTTAGCCAACAACCACTGCGCAAGAAGAATGACGATAGGAGTTTTTCCCGTTCCCCCGACTGTAAGATTGCCCACACTCACGACCCGACAGGGTAAGCGAGTTATTGAACACCACCCCTGCCGGTAGCACCACAGTCGCAAACGAGTGACGACCCCGTATAACCCAGCAACCCATTGAAGTCCATGGCGGACCGGCTGTCCAGGTTGCAACAATGCCATATTAGCGTTTGGCCATGAGCGGTCTTGGCCCTGTCGCCGCATACCGATCGGAGTAGGTTGGAGTTGCATAGAGGCAGGATTCTATGAGCTCCACACTCAGAGCGAGCGCACCTTGGTTGTCCAGCACCATACGTTTCGCAGCCTGCCCTATTCGAGCTCGGGTGTCCGGTTGCGCCAGCCACTCTCCCAACACGGTGGCCAACTCTTCACCTCCCACCACACGGCACCCTCCACCAGCCTCCTGCAACAGCGTGGCCACTTCAGCACAATGGTCCGTATAGGGTCCAAAGATCACTGGGGTGCCCCACACTGCCGGCTCCAGCAAATTATGTCCCCCTACCGGAACGAGCGTCCCACCAACAAACGCCACAACGGCTTCGCGGTACGCGAGGGCCAACTCTCCTCGCGTATCTAAAATGATCACGCGTGGGCCGGTTCGTTTCTCCAATATCTCGCTCTTTCGTTGTACCACGAACCCGGCCTCTCGAAGCATGGCTTCTACTCGGTCTGTTCGTTCAATGTGGCGAGGCGCCAGCATCAACACCGTTGAAGGATAGGCCTTTGCAATCTGGCCATAGGCCGCAACCAGCATTTCCTCTTCTCCGGGATGAGTACTGCCAGCGAGAATGAGTTGTTCAT
>CABVRV010000145.1:2568-5723 GCA_902500755.1 uncultured Nitrospira sp. | reverse complement strand
TGCTGGCCTGTCAGGTGCGATCCGGCAACCTGCAGAACCGGAAGAAACGTTGAGCTGCCATTCATTTTAAGAGATGACGAAACAGCTGCGAAGGGGCTTGCATAGCTGCAAGCCTCTTAGCCATTTCCCAATGAATAGCTTTGCTGAGATATTGATTGGATAACAAGCTTGTCATGCTGTGTAGATTTCAGCTCAGCTAGAGATCCAGGTCAGGACTCGGGTTCTTCGCAAATCTGACGAGTGAGGGCCGTTTCCGTCGAGTCCAGAATATCCGGCTCATCCAGGAATCGCAGCATGTTGGAGCGTGCCGCACGGCGGAGGGCCAGCGCCGCCTGGAAGTCTCGGCCCTCGGACTCAAGCGGCGGACAGATTATGATCGAAAGCCGGCAATACCGGGGCAGCCAGTTGCCGTCCGGCAGTACCGTACGGGTGCCACGGAGGACCAGCGGGAGGAGAGGTGTTTGGTCACGAACTGCGATGGAGAAGGCTCCTAAGCGAAACGGCAAGAGACCGGGAGGACGGCGAAACGTTCCTTCCGGAAAGAACACGAGGCTTTCTCCTGCCGCCTGTAGCCGATGCGCGAGCCGTTCGGCGTCTTCGACGCTCTTGTCGAGCGCGAAGCGCTCGACGAATTCCGTGCCGATTTTCTCAAGAAACGTGCGCAAGACCCACATCCTCGTGAGTTCGCCCTTGACGATGAATCGTGGACGACCGGGCAGCCACGCGAACAGGAGTAGGCCGTCAAGGTAGCTGGCGTGATTGGACACCAGAATCTGCGGCGAGTCCGGCCTCACATACTCACACCCGTCGACACGCGGGCGGAGACCGCAGGCGCGAAACAGCGCTCTCGCCGATGCTTGTGCCACTCTGCGCGCGGTACGTCCCGCCGGCAGCGCCGCCACGAGCAGCCATGTGATTGTGGCCAAGATCGCAAAGACGCCGACCGCGTAGAGGCCGAACAACCCTGTGGCGAACGAACGCAGCCCCTGCCGCACTCGGATCTCGAGACCGAGGCTTCGGAATTGCGCGAGCTGCTCCCAACCGCTGCGCGGCTCGATTCCGATGACACCCCGTTCGTATCGATCGCGCATGGCGGCGCGGCGGATCTTTCCACTGGATGTTTTCAGCACGGTATGGGGTGACGCCAGCACGATGTCATCCGGCGGTGAGCCCACCACCTCGGTCGCCAAAGCCGTGATCTGACCTCTCAGCCGCTCGCGTATCACAGGGTCCCGCTCTTTGGTTTCCGCGACCACGATCAGCCGCTCTCCGACGGCGTGCGCCTCACGGCTGCCGAACACCGCCACACAGCCGCTGCGCATACCGGGCAGATTGCCGACCGCTAACTCCAGATCGTACGGGTATAGATTGCGGCCGCCGCGTATGATGAGATCCTTGGCGCGCCCCGTAATAAAGACCTCTTCCTTCGCGACATAGGCCAGATCAAATGAATCCAGCCACTCCCCCTTCTTGATCTGTGCCGTCTCCTCGGGATTGTGGTGATAGCCGGCTGTCGCGGAGGGGCCTGTAAACTGAAGATGTCCTTGCCTGCGGTCCGGCAGCGCCTTCCCCTCTTCGTCCACAATGCGGATCCGGTGACCCGGGAGAGGGGACCCGCAAGACACATAACGCAAAGCGTCTTTCTCGTCGGCTGAGGCGGGAACAGCCAGCCCTTCCGAGCGGAATGGTTCAGGCTTGATGTGGTCGATCACCGGCTCTCGACTGGGCGGCGGAAACGTCAATCCGACCGTGGATTCGGCCAGGCCATACGCCGGAAACATCGTGTCCTTGCGGAAGCCATGCCGTGAGAATCGAGAGGTGAATCGCTCGATCGTCTCCGGACTGACCGGCTCGGCCCCGTTGAGGGCCACGCGCCACGAACTCAGATCCAGCCCTTCGATCTCCTGGTCGTTGATCCGTGCGGCGCACAATTCGTAGGCGAAGTTCGGGGCGGCTGACAGCGTGCCGCCATGGCGGTGGATGGCTTTCAGCCAGCGCGACGGTTTGCTGAGGAATCTCAAGGGCGACATGATCGCCAGCGAGTACCCGCAGCACAGCGCCCCCAGCCAGGCTCCGATCAGTCCCATGTCGTGATACAGCGGCAGCCAACTCACGAAGACATCGTCGGGCGTCACGTGAAGCGCGGAGCTCATCGCCCGGATATTGGCCAGCAGATTGGCATGGGTCAGCACCACGCCTTTGGGATTTCCCGTGCTGCCCGACGTGTATTGGAGAAACGCCGTGTCTTGCGCCGCGACGTACGGGCTGGAAAAGACGTCGGGATCGCCATGCAGATCCGAGGTCGTGGCCACGCGTTGAATGGAAGGCACCTTCGCCTGCAGCACATGCGCCACGCGCTTTGCATCGGGGATGGTGATCAAGGCCACCGCCTCGGCGTTGGTCAGGATACCCTCCTGCCGGAGCAAGTGGTCGCCGAGCTGGCTTAGCCGAGTCGGGGGATAGATCGGCACAGGAATGCCGCCGGCCAGTTGGATTCCGGCAAAGGCGCAGAAAAACTCTTGGCCGGTCGGCAGCATCAGTGCTACGGCATGGCCGGGTTTGAAACCTGTCCGGCGCAGACCTACCGCGAGAGCCTGGGCATTCCGGTACAAGGTTCGGTACGAAATCGACTCGATCGTCTCGCTTTCCGCATACAAGTGGATATGAATGCGATCTCCGTGATGCGCGGCTTGCCAGGCGAGCGCGTCGGGGAGAGTCTGTATCCCTGCTGGAATCGCAGCGCCGGCTTCCAGGCCCTGACCGAGACTGGGTTCGGCAAGTGGCGCGTGCCTGGAGACCGCGCCTTTGAGGATCATTCCCAGAAAATCGCCAGGGGTCTGTGCCTCGGCCACCAACGACTCGGGAAGATCGACGTTGAACTCCCGTTCCACACGCGCAAACAGTTCGACGCGCGACAAACTGTCGAGTCCCAACTCCCGGTCGAGAATGCTGTCCAAGCTGACGGCATGTGCAGCGGTGCTGCCGGGATGGACTTCTATCACCAGCTTGCGCACGACGTCCAGTAGACGCTGAACATGGTCCTGATCGGTTGGTGTGGCGATGTCCGCGATGCTGGCCACGGGATCCCTTTTGATACCGCCCCCTACGATAAGCCTCCAGAGAGCCGGACTCAAGTGCGCGAAACATGGTAAAGC
>CABVRV010000145.1:0-2468 GCA_902500755.1 uncultured Nitrospira sp. | reverse complement strand
GGAGACGGTACAATACATGCCGACGCAGCTCGGATTCATGAGGTACATGTGGATGGTCGAACTCACTGGAAAACTGCATGCCGAGTCGCTCCATAACGGCGCGCGATCTGAGATTGCCCGTGAAGGTGAAGGCCACCAATTCAGCGAGACGAAGCCGCTCGAAGCCGAATGCGATGGCGGTTCGTGCAGCCTCCGTGGCATAGCCCAATCTCCAAGAGGACTTTGTTAAACGCCAGCCGACTTCCACGCATGGCGCAAACGGGAGGTCATCAGATGGAGTATGTAACCCAACGAAACCTAAGAACCGCTTGGATGCTCTTTCTTCGACCGCCCAGAAGCCCCAGCCTCGTTGATCGATCAGCCGCATGACTCGCAGGGCAAATGCGTTGCTTTCCTCTTTAGTCCACATCGCTGGGTAGTAACGCATGACGTCCGCATCTGCACTCATCGCTGCGAAGGGGAGCAGATCTGAGTCCCGCCATTGTCGAAGCAACAGACGAGCAGTGCGAATTTCAGTAAAATGAGTCATGGAAACATTTCGACGATATGAGATTTGTTATGGAGCTTTGCAGCTCAATACAAGAAGCACAACAAAGCAAACTCCGCGGCACTGATCGAGCGAATTTCGACCCTAATCCGTGAAGCACTCCTCTCCGACAGCATACTTCCCATTCAACCAATCGAATATTTCTTGAGAAAAGCGACTGCCATCCAGCGATGCGAAAACTTCTTTCTTCCTATCCTCACTGATTTTTTCGAGTCCCAGTTCAACGAGAGCTACCCGATGTTTTTTAAGCATAAGTTCGAATTGAGGACTCGTAAGCCGCGCAGCTACTCGATGAAACGATTCTTCCGGATTCATTCCTTTCCGCAGAACGTCAATCGAAGCGGCGAATACAATTTCAGAGAGACCCGGCTGATTCATTAAATTGAATGCCCAACCCGTTGACTTATGCAGTGTATTGCACGGCCGTCCCTCAAGCGGCTTCAATTTTAGGAATTTGCACTGTCGTGGACCATCGTTTGCGAAATAGTTATCCCAGATGAATGGTTTGCGTTTCAACACTTGCGCGATGGCACCTAATTCAGCACAGGAAATTGATCGAGAAATAACGCGGTTGCCGGTCCAAAAAATATGAATATCATTAGAAAGGGTCCCAATCTTCTCCAAGTAATCGTCCGGGCGCTGGCCGAATACGTTGTCGAGTAACGGGTCATCTGAATAGTATGTTGGACAGAAAGCAATGGGTGTCCTCGTCATGCTTCTTACATACTCAACGATTTCGACCTGACGATCCGCTAGATCCAGAGCACCTCTCATATCATCGAGAAGTAAGCCTAAAAATTTAATGTCCAGTTCATGAACTTTTTCGATTTTGTCACGCAGTAATGTTTTGGTGCGCTGAGTCCAATCTGAATGGATCTCGTATGGGCTCAACCCCATACCGAATGCAATCTTGCTCTGACGACACGTTGCACTCAGGTTCTTTAACTCGTCCCAAATTTCATCGGCATGATGTTGCTTCCAGTTTATCCTTAAACATCCATCTCGCTTGGGAGCGTAAAGGTAAAACTCTCCGCCGTGAACGGCAAGAGATTCACAAAGTCGATGTCGACTTTTCCACGACCACTCCGGGCCAAAAAAACCTTCAACGATACCAATTCCAAACATTCCATCGTTTTCGGGATATTTCGGAAACATTTTCCTCAATTCAGTCGCACGCCAGCGACACGGGTTTATCTTGTGTAGTAACAAGGCTCAAAGCACCATAGATCAAAGAAATACGGCAAAATACAGTTTCCTGTGGTGCAATGCTCATCTTAAGGCTTTTAGCAACCAATTGTGACTGCCGTGATAAAATAGCAAACAGCGTCAAGAGAAGCTAAGTTGCAAAAATGTATTTGTCCACTAAAAGTTGAGATGAGTCGAGTCTATGGGGCCGGATCTTGTATTGTGGATTCCCGTCAGTTAGCGAGCCCTGGCCAGGTCAGGCTGCATGTGGACGTATTGACAGCGGTCCGTTGAGCCCAGATCATCGCCATAACTTGCTTCGTCGAGCATGAAGCCGTCGGTCCCTACTCGTAATGACCCGCAAGCTGTGGGGCTTTTCGATCTTGTCCATACCGGCAGCTTCTCGTTGACAGAAGAGGTGCCGATGTATATCATTTCGTATATACATTACATTTAGCATTATCTTCGGCTAAGAGGCTGACGATGAGGACGCGCAAGAAGACGAAGCTCTTTATGAGTGGCAACAGCCAGGCGGTACGAATCCCTCGCGAATTTCAGCTGGAGGGTGACGAAGTCGAAATTCAACGCCGCGGCAATACGCTCGTCATTCGTCCAAAGAAGCAGACGTGGCAGTCGCTCACCGACAGTCTGGCCATGTTTACCGATGACTTCATGGAAGAGGGAAGGCAACAGCCACCGCTCCAAAAACGAAAGCCTTCTTTCGCATGAAGGTGAT
>CABVRV010000144.1 GCA_902500755.1 uncultured Nitrospira sp. | reverse complement strand
ACACCGGTCGTGATCATTTCCGTGCGGGTCTGGATCGGCATCCACCAGATATTCGGGAAACCTGGTATGCGCAGTTTGGCATCCATCTCATCGAGCAACCGGTCCCAGGTCATGCCAGGGCGCCATTGTGCCACCGGTTTGAGAGTCACGGTGATCTCAGCCATGCCGACGAAGGCCGGATCAGTCGCGGTCGGTGCCTTTCCCATTTTTCCGAATACCCGTTCCACCTCCGGGAAGGTCGTGAGCAATTGATCCTGAACCTGCAAGACCTTCGTCGCTTCTGGGATTGAAAGACCCGGGACGGTGGTCGGCATGTAAAGGATGGTGCCCTCATTCAATGGCGGCATAAATTCAGCGCCGAGTCGAGAGAACACCGGCACTGTGATGGCTACTGCTGCGACGACCACCCCCATGGTGAACCATCGGATTCGCAATGCGCCGGAGAGGATGGGCCGATACAGGGCAATGAGCCATCGGTTCAGCGGATTCTTGGCTTCAGGTCGAACCTTCCCACGAATCAACAACACCATCAGCACGGGCGCCAATGTGACCGAGAGCACGGTGGCAAAGAGCATCGAAAAGGTCTTGGTGTAGGCCAACGGCGTGAAGAGCCGTCCTTCCTGCGCTTCCAATGCAAAGATCGGCAGGAACGACACGGCAATCACCAGCAGTGAAAAAAATAGGGGCCGCCCGACCTCTTTGGCGGCGGCAATGATGATGTCCGCTCGGTGGCTTTCACACCCGCCCGCCCTAGGCGTCGTAACACCCTCCCGCCCTGAGCCTGCCGGAGCAGGCTCTCTTCCCATTGGACACGCCTCTTTCCCTGATGGAGATTGCTCCAGCCGTTTGTGGGCATTCTCGACCATCACAATCGCCGCATCGACCATCGCGCCGATGGCAATGGCGATCCCGCCCAGCGACATGATGTTGGAGGTAATCTTCAAGTATGCCATCGGAACAAAGGCGAGCAGCATTGCAACGGGCAGAATGAGGATGACCACTAAGGCGCTTCGGAAGTGAAATAGAAACACCATCGTGATCAGGCTGACGATGACGCTCTCCTCAATCAGCTTTTCACGGAGCACGGCGATGGCCCGATGAATGAGATCGGACCGATCGTAGGTGGGAACAATGTGTACGCCTTTCGGGAGAGCCGGTGTGATCTCTGTCAGCCTGGCTTTGATCCGCTCGATCACCGCGAGCGCGTTCCCTCCGGCCCGCATAATCACAATGCCTCCGACCGTCTGTCCCTTGCCGTCCAATTCGGCGATGCCCCGACGCTGGTCGGGTCCAAGTTGGACATGCCCGATGTCACGCACCAGAATCGGCGTCCCTCGTTGATCCGTGCCGACCGGGATCAGTTCTATCTCATCAACAGACTGAAGATAGCCTCGTCCTCGAATCACATATTCGGTGCCGGCCATCTCCAACACGCGGCCGCTCACCTCGGCATTGCTGTTGCGGACGGCTTCGATGACCTTCTGAATCGGCAGCCGATACGCCGCTAAGGTATTGGGGTCGACTTCGATTTGATATTGTTTGACGAATCCACCAATCGATGAGACCTCCGCTACGCCGGGCACGCTCTCCAATTGGTAACGCAGATACCAATCCTGAAGACTCCTAAGCTGTGCGAGGTCGTGCGTCCCCGACTCGTCCACCAACGCGTACTGATAGACCCACCCGACACCGGTCGCATCCGGTCCCAGTGTCGGCGTCACGCCTGGCGGCAACTTGCCGGTGAGCTTCTGGAGATATTCCAGAACACGACTTCGTGCCCAGTAGAGATCGGTCCGGTCTTCGAAAATCACATAGACATAGGAAACGCCGTATTCCGATACACCTCGAACCCGTTTGACTTGAGGCCCAGCAAGCAGAGCGGTCACGACCGGGTAGGTGATCTGATCCTCAATAAGCGTGGGACTGCGCCCCTGCCACTCGGTGTAGACGATCACCTGAACATCCGAAAGATCGGGAATGGCATCCAGAGGAACATTAAGCACAGCCCAGCCGCCCCAGACGACCAGCAAGAGCACACTCAAAATCACCAGGACCGGATTCCGAGCGCTCGCTTCGATTAGTCGCGCGATCATGATGAGCTACATCCCTCCTCCTGCAACCTGGAATTGAAACTTTTCCACGATGGACGGTTGCCCAGGTACCGTCACGTTGACGGTCACCACCCATGCGCCGCCCATGCCGAACATCACCTTGCCTTCATAGAGTCCATCTTTGGTATGGCGCGCCGTCACCTTGGAATCCGTCATGCCTGGCATCGGCATGGTATAGACGAACAGGACTTGCGCATTGGTCACCGGCTTGCCGGCCTGATCTGTTACCCTGAGTCTGAGCAGCACGTCACCGGCCTTGGGCTTTTCAGGAATGGTCGTGAAGTTCAGTAGGTATCCGGCTACCTTGCGAGTTTCAGAAATGGCTTTGGCTGAGCCGGAATCCATGCCGGGTATCCCGCTCATACCCTCCATTCCCTTCATGCCCTCCATCCCCATGCCTGACATGCTTCCCATATCCTTCATACGTTGCATTCCCTCCATCCCTTGCATGGCCATCTTGGCTTCATAGGTGCCGCGCATTTGCCAGTCACCCATGCCGATCCGGCCCATCATGCCCTGCATGCTCGAAGACGATGCCAATTTACTTTCCGCGTCCAACAAGAAATTGGCCGAGGTGACGATCCGATCCCCTTCTTTGAGCCCTTCCATCACTTCCACCACATCCTGACTCCTGCGCCCCAGCTTGACTGAAGCAGGCTCATAGCGGCCTTGCCCCCGATCCATGAATACGAGTTGGCGAAGCCCGGTCTCCAGCACGGCTTCCTTCGGCACGACTAACGTCTTGACCGCATCCGTCTGCAAAATCACGGTCCCGTACATACCGGGCTTCAGCTTCAGTTCAGGATTCGGGAATTCAACCCGCACTCGCACCGTGCGGGCTTCGGTATTCAGGATTGGATAGACATAGGCCACCTTGCCGTTGAATGTTTCCCCCGGATAGGCGGCGAAGGTGACCGAGGCCGGTTGAGCGACTTTCACACCAGCCACTTCTGATTCGTAAATATCGGCAGAGATCCATGCCGTGGAAAGATCCGCGATCTCATACAGTGTCGTCCCTGGCTCCACATATTTCCCCGGCACAGCCTCTCGTTTCAGCACGATCCCGGAGGAAGGAGCATAGATTGTCAGCACCGGATCGGCTTGGCCTCGACGCATCAAATCCGCGATCTGTGAATCGGTCACATCCCAGAGTCGCAAGCGCTCCCGGGCACTCACCACGAGCGCATCGGCGTTGGCCTTCGCTTCGTCGAGCGGGCTTTCGGCCAGTTGCCCCTGCATTTTCACGGCGAGGAGATACTCGTCCTGCGTGGCCAGGAGATCCGGCGAGTAGAAGGTGAAGAGCGGTTCACCTTTGCGAACCGGTCGACCGATGGAATCGACGAAGACCTTTCGAACCCACCCAGAGATTTTCAGCGTCACGTGCGTGAAGCCCCGCTCGTCGTAACCGACCGTGCCGACCGTACGAATCTCTTCCTTCAACGTTGCGTGGGTAACAGGAGCACTACGGACGCCGATCAACTGCCTCGCCATAGCTGAAACAGCCACAGCATCGGACGGAGCGTCGGTCATGCCCGGCATCGGTTCCGTGTCTCTCGTGGGCTTTGCGCCTCCCATCGACATCCCCTTCATGGACAGATCTTCCATCACCTGGCCCTTTATCCCGGACATGTCGCTCATTCCCCAATGCGCGGCTAAGAACCCGGCGATGATTCCGACAAACAGACTGACGACTGCGACACTGACAACAAAAATTTTTCCGCGCAGGTCCTGACTCATGGCCATTCCTCCTTTCTTAGCTGCTCCTATCCAGATCAGTTCCGATCACCTGTTCGAGTTCCGCGAGACGATGCTCCCGCTCGACCAGCGCTCGGTAATACTCCTGTTGAAATCCTCGCCAGGCCCGCTGCGTATCAATGAGATCCAGAAACCCTCCCGTTCCCGCGCGATACCCAGCTCGCGCTGCTTCAAGGTTTTGTACGGCCTGGGGTAGGATCGTGGTGTGATACAACCTGGCCACCTGTTCACTCGCCCGGACCTTCGCCAACAGGTCGTTGACCTGAAAACGAGTCAGGTTTTCCAGCTGGTGCTGTTGTGCCCGCGCGGCTGCGACAGATGCCGCGGCTTCTTGCACACCCGCGTCATACTTTGGTTTGGTCCAGAAGCTGAACGGGATGGTCATCGCCACGTAGGCGCCGAATCCGTCATTGGCGTGAAAGTTTTGAAAGCGCTGAAGCGCCACGTTGAAATCAGGATAATACTGACGCTGGGCCAGCGCGCGAGACTGCTCGCTCTGTTGGACTGCCAGCTCGGCGGCTTTCAACTCCGGCCTTGCGCCCAGCGCAAGACTGTGCAGATCGTCGATGGTTGCATTGAGGGGGCTCAGAGACGGCTCCTGGGGGAGGCCCAAAGGCGATAAAGGATCGCGGTCCAAAAGCGTATTCAGCAGCGCTGCAGCGGTCTCTCGACGTTGTTCCAGCACAGGAAGTTGCTGGTACAACACAGACAGCTCGACCTGAGCCTTGAGGACATCAGCCTGCGATCCCTTGCCGGTCCGAAACTTCGCGTTCGCAATCTCGACGAACTGCCTGAGCAATTCGACTTGCTCATGATGAATCTGGATCGCTTTGTGCGCAAGAAACAGGTCGTAGTACGCCTGCTTGAGGCGGACGACCAGCTCCCGTTCTTTCCCATGCAGCGCCTGTTCGGTCATCTCGGCTGACCGACTCGCTATTTCGCCCTTCAGAGTCAATTTGCCTGGGAAGGGGAAATTCTGTGAGAGACCGAAGATGCTGTTGTCCGACCGCGTAACGTTGAAGGTCTGTGGAAAGTTCCACAAGTGCACGGACAGGGTGGGATCGTCCAGCGACCGAGCCTGGGCAATCCGATTCGTGGCGGCCTCCCATTGCTTGCGTGCCGCCACAAGCTCTGGATTTCTGGCCAAGGCTTCCGGGATCAAATCTGGCAACGCCAAGGACGATCGCGCAGCTTGATCGGCGGCATGGACGACATGGCGTCCATCTATCGCGAAGGTGACGCTCAGGACTGTTATGGCCAGCAGCAAAAATCGAATTGAACGAGTCATGGGATGGTCCTCCCCAAATGCTTTCCTGCCCACGACTGTCGCTGGCCTCATCTGCTACAGAAGAAGCGATTGAATGAGCCGGGACAGAGCGCCGGGCAGATTACGCAATGATGAAACGGGATAAGGAAGAACCGGAAAGATCAGATACGAAGCACTGTGCTTGCGAGAGACTGATGCGGAGGAGAACTTGATTCGAGAGTGCAATATAGACTGGAAATCCGTACGAGCCGAGGGCTCACCGTAGGAAGCGCAGGCAGTTCATGGTCTGCCGACCAATGATGGTCCACGAGCAACGATGACGACTGAGCCTGGGATTCGACTCCCAAGATCTTGAAGGCGTCACATAATTGCCGACTAGGTTGTTCGACAGGAGTTGAACAGCCGTTTGCCATTGACGCATCGGTGGTTCCTGACAGCGGCAGGAGACAAGCGTAGGCATTGAAACTGAACGCCAGCAGGAACACGGCGATGGTTACGGCGAGAAAAGATCGGGTGTAATGAGAACTCAAGCGCATGGGTGAGTCTATCCTTCTGTCAACTTAACCGTCAACGGTATTCTCATACATGGGGGTTTCGTCCCCTACCACAGTATCGCTTTCAGCCGACTTCTATTAAAGGCATGGCCGATTCCACGAAACTCACGAAACATTACAGAGCAAGCCGACGCA
>CABVRV010000143.1 GCA_902500755.1 uncultured Nitrospira sp. | reverse complement strand
AAGATCCGACTGACTACACGCGCTATCCTGAGAAACCGTTACAGCTCAAGCAGCTACCGTTGATGGTCAAAGGCAAGCGCTCAGGCATTGTGTACTGAGTAAGGCACAGGTGTTAGAGATCGCCACCTTTGACGTTCCCATCCCGGGATACAGCTTCCGAGATATTGGTTCCGGTTCCTGCCATCTTCTTTTTTCTCATCAGCGACCAGGCCGTTAGTCCCAAGTTCTTGGAACCCCGCCCGTATGCCAATAGCTGAATAGAACCACCTTCCAAATGTCATCAGTTGAAAGATGTTCCTCCATGCGAGGCATTGTAGATGCCCAGGGAAAGCCTTCGGTTGGGATATTGATCCCGCCAGTCGCAGTTCGCCAGAACGCATAGGACTCCTGTAGCTGTGCAAGTGTGCCTGGATCGGTAAAGTTCGTTGCATAGGGGTTGAGGGCAAATTGAAATACCCCACGCCCACCGAGATTCGCCCCGTGACAGAACACACATTCCTGAAAATAGATATGGCCTCCTTCCTTTGCAGCCAGTAGAAATCGATCGATATCGGCATTCCAGGCATCCGACTCGATGCTAACTTTCCAGCTCCAACCGCTTTTTTCGTCACGGACTGTACGAGCCAGGTAATGAGGGTCATGCACACCGTTTCGATTAACCCTGTAAGGATTCTTGGCTGTTTGAAGTACAATTTCCTTCCCATGCAATTGAAAACTTCCGAGCGGTGCTGGTCCTACTGTCCGCAATTCAATAGGTTCTACAATCTTCACCTGCAACATATCCCAAGTAGTCCAACCGGCCATGAGAGGCAGCAGGATGAACAGGACAGACCGTGCGAATCTCATCGTAGATGTCTCTGCATCCAATAAGGCTACGATTGGCTGCTTGAATTCCTGCCGGTAGGTATCTGAGGACGAGGCCCAAAGGAAAGTGGCACCTAAGAGAACAACCATGTAGGTAACGAGGATACTGAAAGGCATCGGAGGATAAACCCAATATTTGAAATAGATAAAGCCACCAACAACGACTAGCACTCCCTTCGTGAAGCGACCAACAGGAAACCCAAACCGCTCAAGCAGATGCAGGATCCAGGAAAGCAGTAATACACCTCCTACCAACTCCAACAGGAATTGGACGGGCATAAAACCTTCAATGAAGTGCATCGCTTATTTCAGTGTATCCATACGATGAGTTGCTGCTTCATAGTACGCACCCTGTCCTTGCGAACGACCCATCTTGGCGAGTCCGAGAACTCCAACCAGCCCAAGCAAAAACACGAGAGCATTCAGTGTCATCACATTGGCTGCAAAGCCTGTTGTATGGGTATACGACCAAGGCGATGCGTCTCTCATGATTTCGTTCACATGCCAGAAGAGACGAACGGACGAGCGGCGGTATCCTCCGAGGCCCATGATCCAAACCACGAGGATCGATAGCGATAGCAAGGCATAATAGCCTCGAACCGACAATCGACCCCATTCTCGCGAGTCCATTTTCTCCAATTCTTGTGCTTCCATCTTCCTTGTTACTACAAGGCTTGCGACAATTGCCGAAAACGTTGTTGCCACCATGGGTACTGAGAGTCCCACACGCACATTGGCTGGGATGTAATAGCCATAGATGCCAAGCCAGAGCACGTTCAGACCGGCGACTATGAATATCAACGTGGAGATGCGAAGACGGCGCAAGACATCGACCGTCCGGGTGGACGCGCAAGAACATCGCCAGAGAATAAATGACCAAGCCGTTATCAACATCATCATATTCACCGCAGGAGACTTGGCTGACTCCACACCGTAGTTTCCGAGCACGGGATGTTGCTGCCCACCCATCTGCTTCAGTTCAAGCATTGTCATGACGAACGTGTGGGGAGTGATGTAGACCATCGTGCAGAGCGCGAGGAGGCCAAATACCCACTTCGTCGCCCATGCCAAAGACTGACCTCTCATGCTCGTGATCCGTTGCCAAAGATAATAGTTGATCGCGAAGTAGATGAGTCCCATCGCCATAACCAATATAAGCCCCAACCAGGCCAGTAGACCTCCAAGCAGCGTAATCCCCATTTGTTGCCGGTAGGCATAGATCTCTCTTTGTAGCCAATAACCTCCAAATGGGAGGGTGAGCAGCCCTCCAAGTAGAACGAGGAACATGACGAAACCCATCCAATCACAATGCGCTCGGTCTTCAGGTCGTTTCGCTGTCAGCGCATGGCACGCAGCATATCCCGCGAGCACCGCCGCGGCACAGAGAACATGACTTGTGAAACGATGGAGATTAAACGGGTTCCAAACCGCAGTATGGATCACATGCCAGATAGTCCCGAGATAACGACCGGATTCGTCGATGCCGGAGGGGGACATCATGAAACTACTCCAGGCGTTGCCAAGGAATGCGATGGTAGTACCCACCACATTGACAACAACGCCAAGGCTGGCATGCACCCATTTCTGCCATCCACCGGACATACGAAGCCAGGTGACGTAATACAAATAGGCTAATAACGTGAAGGCAAGAATAAGGACTCCGTAGACGAGGACGACCGGGCGAAATATCCGAATGAGATAGGTGGTCAGATCAGGATAGAGAGCCAAGAGGTTGATCGAGAGCAGTGCACCCAAAATCGATCCTACCGCGACGGCGAGCATCACTAAATCAAGACATTCTCGAGCCAGCTCATCATACGCTGCGGCTCGCGGATGCCTCGTACCGATCAACGACCACACTTCCAACAAGGTTACAATAAAGAACGTACCCAAGACAAAGGCGACCCAATAAAGATGCTGCTGGGCAACAATCCAGATGACCAGTCGGCTTTCGCCAAGGATCGTAGGGTAGTCAGCCTCGTTGAGCCGTGGTGCGGGAGGACCAGTTCTAGCTCCTTCAATCCCGTAGTAGATGTCTCGACCTACTATAGGTCCTGACTTTGAGGAAGAGTCTTGTTGTGAAATAGCACTCGGCGAGACACTGCGTAAATCCGCAGCGTTAAGGTTCGTAGTCCCAGTGAAGATGAGTACGAACAGCGTGATAACGAAAGCTTGCTTCATCCACCGCCTGCGATAGATTAGGACACGGCCTTCCCAAAGCTACCACAGGAGTGTCGTAACCAAAGAATGGATGTCCTTTTCTGACAGTTGCTTCTAGTTACGGCCTCTATTATTGCTTGCCATCATCCCCTGCTTTCCTTATTTTCTCTTTCGTTTGTCTCCATCGATAACTTTGAGGCACGCTCTTCTCGATGTTGAGAAATGAGAGCCGCGGCAATCAGCAACTGAATGCCGATGAGGAGAAGGAAGAGTGCTCCCTTGAACTGCCCCGTCTGTTCAGTAAGCGCAAACTGATGAGCGGCGAGCAAAAGGGAAATGATCGAGAGGACAAACAGAAAGATTCGCATGGCGGCCTCTCTCCCAAACGCTTAGAGACAGGGTATGCCCGCAGTAGGTCGAGATCAACCTGAAATTGTATGGAAGAAAAACCTGGAGATGAAAGGCGGTCAGAATTACGGATCCGGTGCGCCGACACCGGAGCCTGGAACCGTGACCGTCACAGGAGCTGCCGATTGCACACTCCCCTTGAACGGTAGATCCAGCAAGGCATAGGGATTCACGCGCGCGCCGTTGAGTTTCACACCCCAATGGAGATGGGGCCCGGTGGCTCGACCGGTGGCTCCCACTTTTCCGACGATCTCACCAGCCTTCACTATATCGCCGTCCTTGACCAGCACTTCGGACAGATGAAAATACATCGAGTAGAAACCCAATCCATGGTCCAGAAACACACCCTTACCGGAAAAAAAATGATCGACCGTGAGCCGTACCACGCCGTCGTTCGTCGCAGCGACCGGCGTGCCGAACGGTGCCCCAATGTCCTCGCCATTGTGTGGATTCCGTGCTTGACCGTTCATGACTCGGACACTGCCAAATATTCCGGTGCGTTTGCCCGCCACAGGTTCGACGAACCCCCCCTGCCATAATTTCGTGGGAGAATCGTTCGCCAACACTTCCTTGACCTGTGCTTGCTCCGCCTTCCATCGAACCAGACTTTTTTCATCAAGATCGACTTTGTTTTTGGGCAGCGTGAGGCGCTCAACGTGAAATTTCTCTTTGAGAACTTGGACATGGTACATGAACGTCTGGCGTTGCTCTTCCGCCTGTACTTTGACGGTTAGTTCATGGATTCCTGGTTCATCTTGCAGGTCAATCCCGAGCAAGCCAACAAACCTGTTCGGCTCTTCAGATTGCGTGTCGGGAAAGAAGCTGATGGAACGACCTAGAAACGTTCCCTCTACGCCGGTGACTCCACCATCGGTTGGAACGTTGACCACCAATATTTGACCTTGCTTGCCACTATAGTGAGCATCACCCGCTTGAACGCTCGGCAGGGAACTCGCAATCAGATCGATGGGAAAGGCAACCGCGAGAAGGAGCATCGCCCCAAGCCAGAACCGTCTCTCCGTGGTACGATATGGAGCATTCAGATCGTACAACAATCTCATCGATAGAACCGCCCTCCGGACACTTGGGAAATCAATTCTTCAACCCGTCGATTGACCGCACTGAAAGGATCCATACAGAGAATCGTCTCTTCCCAATACCCATTCAGCTTCAGATAGGTCCAGTCCACGGTATAGGACCGGTTCTTGGCTCTCGCGAACCGGATAAAGTCCCCACGGACTTTGGCCCTTGTCGTTTGCGGCGGCGTGGACATCGCTCGTTGGACGGTCTCTTCCTCCACAACCCGTTCGATTAGCCCACGAGACTCCATCAAGTAATACAAGCCCCGCGTCCGCTTCACATCATGGTACTGCAGATCCAACAAGAATACGCGCGGATCGTCCCACCCACAATGTCGCTTATCCACGTACGACTGGATCACATGTTTCTTCGTGACCCAATCAATCTGATGGGTGAGCTGCATGGGATCTTCCTCCAACTGCTGAAGGACGGCTTCCCATTTGTCGCACACATCATCCATGGTCGGTTCGTGATCTTCTTGGGCCAAATATTCTCTGGCTCTTCTCAGATACACACGTTGAATTTCGATCGCCGTCAATTGCCGACCGTCATCGAGCTTGACCTTCTTTTTCAACGTCGGATCGCGCGACACCTCCCTGATGGCCTTCACCGAATCTTCAAGCTCCATCCCGTGCACGGTGTAGCCTTCTTCGATCATCGATAACACCAACGCGGCCGTCCCGACCTTGAGGTACGTCGCGTACTCGGACATGTTGGAGTCTCCGACGATGATATGGAGCCGTCGATAGCGTTCGGCGTCGGAATGGGGTTCATCACGCGTATTGATGATGCTTCTGGAAGATGTCGTGGAGGACGACGTTTTCTCATGAATATGCTGAGCCCGTTGCGAGATGAAGTACTGGGGCTTTCCAGACACTTTCAGGACTTTCCCCGCCCCACTGAACACTTGCCGAGTCACAAAAAACGGGATCAGCTGTTCGGTGACCTTCCAAAAGTCGACATCGCGCCGCATGAGAAAGTTCTCGTGACACCCGTATGTATTGCCCAACGAGTCCGTGTTGTTCTTAAAAATATAGATCTCCCCGGACAGTCCTTCCTCGCGGAGCCGTTCTTCAGCCGCCGGCAGACAAGCCTCCAACAGCCGTTCACCAGCCTTGTCATGGACCACAAGATCAAGGATATTGTCGCATTCCGGAGTCGAGTATTCGGGGTGACAGCCGGTATCTTGATAAAACCGCGCTCCGTTGACCAAGAACGCGTTCGACGGCCAGCTGTTGGGAATCAATCCCTCGAAGATGTACCCGAGAACCTTTTCCATCGGAAGATAAATCCGGCCATTAGGAGAGAAAATAAGGCCGTACTCATTCTCGAGACCGAATA
>CABVRV010000142.1 GCA_902500755.1 uncultured Nitrospira sp. | reverse complement strand
GAAGTCGCTCTTGTGGATCGACAATTCAGTAGGCCATACTGGACATCGCTGAGAGCGCATTATCATGGATGATACAACTCGCAAGAAAATCACGTTAGGGGCTGTTCTTTTCATCGGAGCGGTCGGCTTGTCCGGGTGCAAGGGCGAAGCAGGCTCATCCGCGCCTCGTCAGATCGCCGAAGTGCAGGTGGTCGAAATCGCCTCTCAGACTGTTCCTGATGAACCGGAGTTTATCGGGCAAGCCGAAGCATCGAGCATCGTCGAAATCCGCCCGCAAGTCACCGGCATCATCAAGCAACGCTTCTTTTCGGAGGGGCGGGACATCAAGCAAGGTGATCGTCTCTACGAAATCGATCCTGTGCCTTTCCGGGCGGCATTCGCCAGCGCGAAGGGACGAGTCGCGCAGGCTGAGGCGCGGGTCGTTCAGGCCAAGCAAAATCTGGCTCGCGTCAAGCCGTTGCTCGTCGAAGATGCCGTCAGTCAGAAAGACGTCGACGACGCGATCGCGGAAGATCTGGCCGCGCGGGCTTCGCTGGAGGCGGCAAGGGGAGATCTGGTCAAGGCCAAGTTCGATCTGGACAATACGCTCATCGTGGCCCCGGTCGACGGCTTGATCGAGCGAACACGGTACTACCAGGGTCGGCTGGTCACGGCGCAGACGGATCTCCTGACCGTCATTCATCAAGTCGATCCCATGTACGTGATCGTGAGCGCGCCGGAGAGTTTTCTTCTCAAGCGGCGCCGGGACACCCTTTCGAAACGAATTCAGCACCCGGGAATCTACAGTTTGACGGGCACCATCATCTTCGTAGATGGAACGACCTATGCGCATGACGGCCTGTTGGATTTTGCGGATATCGGGTTGCGGGCCGAGACTGGTTCTCGGCAAGCGCGGGTGGTGTTCCCTAACCCTGATCGAGTGTTGATGCCCGGCCAGTTCGTGACCGTGCGCTTTCATGGAGTGTCGAAACCCGATGCCATCCTCGTTCCACAACGCGCAGTCCAGCAGGGGCCGAAGGGCGCGGTCGTCTACGTCGTCGGTCAGAGTGATCAAGTGGAAGTTCGAGACGTGAAGGCGACGGATTGGCGAGGAGACCAGTGGCTCATCGAGGAAGGACTCCGCGCCGGGGAGCGCGTCATGGTAGACGGATTCCAACGAGTCATGCCCGGAGCTCAGGTCAAGCCGGTCACGGTCGCTTCGACGATACCCAGTACGCCTCCCGTACCGGACGCCGGTAACGCGGAACAGTCGAAATGAACCTCAGGTTTTTCATCGACCGGCCGATTTTTGCCTCGGTCCTTTCCATCATCATCGTGGTGGTCGGGCTTGTGGCGATGCTGACCCTTCCCATCGCTCAATTTCCAGAAATCACTCCCCCGGTGGTGCAGATCGAGGCCGACTATCCCGGCGCGAGCGCGGAAGTCGTGGCGGAATCGGTGGCCCGTCCCATTGAATTACAGCTCCCTGGCATCGACCGTCTCCTGTACTTCGATTCAACGAGCACGAACGACGGTCACGTGACCATCAAGCTGACCTTCGAAATCGGCACGAATGTGGATATCGCGCAAGTCCAGGCACAGAATCGGCAGAAGCTGGCCGAGCCGCAACTTCCGCCGGAAGTCGTTCGTCAAGGCGTGACCGTGAAAAAAATGTCGCCGGATCTGCTGACGGTGATGGTGCTGAAATCAGACGATCCGCAGCAAGATGCGCTCTTCCTTTCGAATTTTGCGATCTTGCGCATCCTCGACAATATCAAGCGGCTGCCCGGCGTCGGCGATGCGCTCGTCTTCGGACAGCAGAACTACAGCATGCGTCTCGTCCTCGACCCGGTGCGCATGGCGCAGTTGGGTCTGACGCCGACCGATGTCGCGAACGTCGTACGCGAACAGAACCGTGACTTTCCCGCCGGAACCGTCGGACGGGAACCCATGCCGATTCCCACGGAACTCACACTTCCTCTCATCACCGAAGGACGCATGACCGACGTGCGCGAATTCGAGGATCTGATCGTTCGAGCGATGCCGAACGGGTCGATGGTTCGACTCAAAGACGTCGCGCGGGTCGAGTTGGGCGCGCAATCCTACGTGCTCGAAGGCCGCTTTAACCGAAAACCGACCGCGCTGTTGCTCACCTTTCTCTCGCCCGGCGCCAACGCCCTCGACACGGTCAAGCGGATTCGCGGTGAAATGGACAAATTGAGCAAGGTCTTTCCACCCGGCGTCACCTACGACATTCCCTACGACACGACACGCTTTGTCGATGTCTCCATCAAGGAAGTGGTCAAGACACTGGGGGAAGCCATGGCCTTGGTCGTCTTGGTCGTGTACCTCTTTCTTCAAAGCTGGCGCGCCACATTGATTCCGGTCTTGGCGGTGCCGGTCTCGTTGATCGGCACTTTTGCCGGGATGGCCGCTCTCGGGTTCTCCATCAATACCCTCACCCTTTTCGGCTTGGTGCTCGCCATCGGGATTGTGGTGGATGATGCCATTGTCGTCGTGGAAAACGTGGAGCGTCACATGGCGGGAGGGCTGTCACCGAAGGACGCAGCCAAGAAAGCCATGGGAGAAGTGGCAGGTCCCGTGATCGCCATTGTGTTGGTGCTGTGCGCGGTCTTTGTGCCCGTGGGATTTCTCGGAGGGATCACCGGTCAATTGTACAAGCAGTTTGCGATCACGATCGCGGTCTCTGTCGCGATCTCGGGATTCGTCGCACTGACGCTCAGTCCCGCTCTCTGTGCCCTGGTGCTGAAGCCGAGTCACGGGCCGCGCAAAGGCTTCTTCGGACTGTTTAACCGATCGTTCGAGTGGGTCCAACTGCGGTATTCGACGAGCGTGGGTTTCACGTTGAAGCACAGAGTCCTCTCGCTGGCGCTCTGCGGGATCGTGATAGGTGTCACGGTTAAATTGTTTGCGGTGGTTCCCATGGCTTTCTTGCCGGATGAGGACCAGGGATATTTTATTACCATCGTTCAGCTGCCGGATGGGGCGTCGAAAAGACGGACGGACGCAGTCGTCGATCGAATCGAGCAGTACTACCACACCCTGCCCGCGATCTACGCCACACAAGCACTGTCGGGTCAGAACTTCGTCTTCAATACCAGGGGAACCAATACGGCGACCCTCTTTGCCCCTCTTAAACATTGGGACGAACGAAAGAGCCGGCAGGACCATGTCAAGGCGCTGATCGGAAGCGCGTTCGGAGAGTTTGCCAAGATTCCCGGCGCGCTGGTCCTCGCGTTTAACGCTCCCTCGATTCGAGGTCTCGGCGCCACCGGCGGGTTTTCCGTGCAACTCCAGGACCCGAGCGGCGGGGATTTCAAGCAGTTCGGCGCGGTCGCTCAGGAGTTCGTCGAGAGAGCAAGACAGGATCCGGCGATCGGGGCGGTCAGTACTAGTTTCCGCGTCAGCGCACCCCGAGTGCATGCCAAGATCAATCGAGAGAGAGCTAAAGCGCTGGGTGTGCCGATCTCCGAAGTGTTCGACACCCTTCAGGCCTATTTCGGCAATCTGTACATCAACGATTTCGTCAAATTCGGTCGGGTCTATCGAGTCCAAACCGAAGCGGAGCCGCAGTATCGATCGCGTCCGGCCGATATCAGCAAGATCTACGTTCGGGCCTTGAATGGACGAGAGACCGCGATGGTCCCGCTCGACACCGTGGTCACGACGTCCTATTCCAGCGGGCCCGATCCGGTCACCCACTTCAACGGATTCAATACCGCTCTTGTCCTGGGTTCCGCGGCGCCAGGCTACAGTTCGGGCCAAGCGCTCGATGCGTTGGAGCGGGTGGCGGGAGAGGTCTTGACCCCTCAGGGGTTCGACATCGATTGGAGCGGCATTTCTTATCAGGAACGCAAGGCCGGTTCCCAGTCGGTGGTTGCGTTTGCGTTCGGCTTACTCATGGTATTTCTGGTGCTGGCCGCTCAGTACGAGAGTTGGACCGTCCCGTTTGCCGTCATCCTGGCCGTCCCGTTCGGCGTGTTCGGCGCGTTGTCGGCGGTGTGGCTGTCGGGGATGGCCAACGACATTTATTTTCAGATCGGCCTCGTCACGTTGATCGGATTGGCGGCCAAGAACGCCATTCTCATCGTGGAGTTTGCGAATCAACGCTATCAGCATGGCCTCCCGTTGAAAGATGCCGCGATCGAGGCGGCGCGACTTCGGTTTCGCCCCATCCTCATGACCTCATTAGCGTTTATTCTCGGCGTGGTGCCCTTGGTGGTCGCCGGCGGAGCCGGTGCGGCCAGCCGGCATTCGATCGGCACGGGTGTATTCGGAGGCATGATCGCTGCGACGATTCTGTCCGTCTTGTTTGTTCCTTTGTTCTTCCTGTTGATCCGAATGTTGGGAAAGCCGGGTACTGGATCTGTCCAATCTGACCAACAAGACAAAACAGGAGAAGACCGTACCGAGCTTGCTTCGGCTTCTGTGCGAGGAGGGCTTTGATATGCGCATCCTCTCGTTGCTAGGGCTTTCGAGTATCCTGTGTTCCTGCGCAGTGGGACCCGACTATTCCCGTCCCCATATTCCTACCAATGATTCGTTTCGCACGGCTCAGGAAGCGGCCGACTTACCGTCTCTTGCCAATATGCCGTGGTGGGAGCTTTACCAAGACAAGGAACTTCAAAACCTGATCCGTATCGCGTTGGAGGAAAACAAGGATCTCGAACGCGCGGTCGCGACGATCGATGAGTTTGAGGCTCGACTGTTCACCACGAGAACCGACTATATCCCCCAAATGACGGCCACCGGGAACTTTCCTATCGCGAGAGACGGCGGCGTCCGTTTCGCGGGATTTCCCAGCCCGTTCAATTATTACCTGCAGGGAAATCTGGCCTGGGAAATCGACGTATGGGGGCGAATCCGCCGGTCGAACGAAGCGGCTCGCGGCGACTTGCTGGCTCGGGAAGAGAACCGGCGCGCGATCATTTTACAGCTGGTCGGGGGGGTGGCGCAGGCCTATTTTGATCTTCGACAGGTCGATCTGCAATCGGAGATCGCCGAGCGTACCCTGCGGGCGTGGGATGAGTCGGTGCGAATCAGCCAAGCACGCCACCGGCAAGGATTGATTCACGGGCTGGATGTCGAGCAGTTCCAAGCCGAGCGGGAAAACGCGGCGGCTCGCATCGCCGATCTGAAACGCCAAATGATCCAGAAAGAAAACGAGTTGAGCCTGTTGTTAGGCAGGAATCCCGGTCAGATCCCCAGAGGACAATCGCTGACGGACCAAGTGGTGCCGCCGGTGGTGCCGGCCGGTCTTCCCTCCGAATTGTTGCAACGACGGCCGGATGTCGTGCAGGCTGAGCAGCAGCTGGCTGCCGCAACCGCCAGGATCGGGGCCGCCAAAGCCGATCGCTTTCCAAAACTCTCCCTCACCGGACTCCTCGGCGTCGCTAATCCAAACTTGTCCAAACTCTTCACGCCCGGTGGCGATTTCGGTATCTTCGGCCCGACTCTGACCGGTCCCTTGCTCAATGCGGTGAGTCTCGGGTTTCAACAAGACGCCGCTGAGGCCCAAGCCAGGCAAGCGGTCGCCCAGTACAAACAGACGATCCTCACCGCATTCAAGGAAGTTGAAGATGCGTTGGCAGGTGTCAGCACCACGCGTGAACAGACGGCTGCGCAGGAGCGACAGGTCAATGCGTTGAAAGGGGCTCTTCGCCGCGCCAATCTTCGATACAAGGGCGGCCTCGCGAGTTATTTAGATGTGCTGATCGCGCAACGAAACCTCTTCGACGCGGAATTGGCGCTGGCGACGACTCAGCGCCTCTACCTGACATCCGTGGTTCAGCTGTACAAAGCCTTGGGCGGCGGCTGGTCACCTGATGAACAGGATCAGGCTCGCCGAACGGCGACGGCCGGGGACACTTCATCGATGATA
>CABVRV010000141.1 GCA_902500755.1 uncultured Nitrospira sp. | reverse complement strand
GTTCGGAGAGCGCGTGCGTATCCTTGCCTAAATACAGTGGCCCGGTCGTCTGCTGTGCAGTTCGGTATTCGCAGACGGCCTGGGTAATGGAAACGATATGATTCTCATTGAAGCTTCGTTTCAACGAGGAGCCTCGATGTCCTGATGTACCGAATGAAACACGCTGTCCTCCATCCGAGGCATCCGGTTGCTCGGTTGAATACAGAGACAAGAGCTTCTCTACGTCGACGAGGATCGATGAGGGGGCTGGTTGCCCGGCGAGCTGATGAGGCTTCATAAGAAAAGGTGTAATTCTATTGTCCAGTCGCTGTCAACTCTCGAGAGTTGAGCGAACACGAAAGGAAATGGTCGTTCTGGACAATGGAGCGATTATGGGTATGTTGGAAGCCAGAATCCATCTGACGTAAAGACGGTGATGCTTGTGCCGAAGGGCAGTATCGATACTGGAAAGAATCGTTGATAAATCCCTTGCAGAACGCTGAGTTGATAGATTTCATGCAATTGATCCGGTAAGATGCCAAGAAGGACTTGTCCATGGTGTGAAGGGGGTGGTGTGTCCCGTTTTCGACTGGTCTCGTTGATCATACTCGCCTGTGTAGTATTGGCCGGTGCTTTCCTCGCATTCTCACGAGAGCTGACTGGCCAAGACTATCTCAAGGACTTTGTTCTTGAACAACTCGAAGAGAGTCTGGGCCGAAAAATCGACGTTCGTCGAGTTCGATTTATCATCTTCCCGAGCATACGTACGGAACTTATCGATATCACAATTCATGATCCGCAGTCGGAGCAAGTGGTGTTGACGGCAAAACGGGTCGATCTCGTTCTACGCCTCTTGCCGCTCCTCCAAAAACAAATCGTCGGTAAGCGATTGTTGATCGAAGGACCGATGCTGACCCTTCGGCGGAATGAAGGTGGCCGTTGGAATATTTTCGAGGAGGCGGACGGCCAGGCTGATACCGACCGGGGAACTATGGACATGATGGCCCGGACCTTCAGGGTTAAAGAAGCCAAGATTGTGAACGGTACGATCACGGTGATCGATGCGACGAGGTCCGATGGAATTCGGTCGCTCAAGTTGGAACGTGTCGAATTTGGTCTCTTGATCAGGCCGGAACGTGGTCATGGAGAATTGCATGCATCGATCACTCATCAGGGTGCACAAGGGACATCAGCTGTCTCTCTCGATGGCGTGATTAAACCAGCGGAACCACCGGTGTCTTTGACGGGTGAGGAGATGGGAGATCCGATCTCGGGATATCAGTTCGAAGGGCATATCGATGCGGCTGATCTGAGAATCCGTGAAGCGGCTGACTTTCTTGGTCCAAGACCAGTCTCTGAGCAGCTCCAGGGTGCCTTGAATCTCCGGAGTACCATCCGAATGATGCCGGGAGTTGCTGGATACGACATGGTGTTATCCGAGATGACCGCGGGTTTGGGCGACATCACATTGACAGGACATGCCAATCTCGCGGGACTGCTGACCCCACAGCCTACCTTTTCCATCACGTTCTCCAGTGCTTCGGTGGCCGTTCGTAAGCTGCTGAACACGATTCCTCCGGAGTGGATCCTTCCACAGCTCCCCGCGTTGTTGGCCGATCATCAGATCGACGGGAACGTGCAGGTGATTCATGCCACGCTGACTGGCTCTGCGACGACCGGGCCACATATTTCGACAACGGGGGAATTTCGTATTCGAGATGGGCAAGCCGTGCTCGGTCGTGATCGTACGGCGGTGAAAGACCTGGCCGCGGTGGTCATGGTGGAGACCGGACGTGTTCGAATCGCGAAAGTGACCGGAATGTATGGCGCGATGCACCTCACCGATGGAAAAGCAGACGTGTCGTTCCTTGAGGCAGGCCCATGGCTCGAGCTGGAGGTTACGGGAGATATGGCGGCGGCGCCATTGATCGAATTTCTTGCAAGGACCGTGAAGACCGGGCCGGTTTCCCAGTTCATCGCTGGAATTCGTGACCCGGAAGGAACAGGACAGACGACATTGCGCCTGGTGGGCCCGTTGGATCATGCCGATAAGATTACTTTTGCCGGTGGGGAGATTACAGCTCGCCAGGTGAGCCTGAACCATGCCGCGCTGCCCGAACGGTTGACCGGGCTGCAGGGGCGGTTCGTCTTGGCCGGCGGATCGACGCAGTTTGAGCAAGTCATCGGACAAGTTGGGGGCACTGCCGTGCAGGTCCAAGGCATGATTACCGGCGGAACGCCGAGCCTCTTTCAAGATTTTCTCATTCGCACGCGAGGTGATGCGTCCCAATTAGTGGGGCTGTTCGGATCCACGGCCATCGAACCGGGTACGTTCGCGGGGACACTCAGCTCCGCGGTGACACTGTCAGGTCCAACGACGAAACCGCAGATTCGAGGCTCACTCCTATTCGATGAAGCCAAAGTAGTACTTGGTCCACTGGAAAAACCCATCGGGGCTCACGCCACGGTGGAGTTCGATGGCATCCTCCCTCCACGAAGCGGCCTGACCTTGGAGCGGGTGGAGCTCGTCTTACCCAGGATCCACATTCCCGCCAAGGGAACTCTGCACCTTGGTGATCGCTTCATGATCAATATGGCGGTGGCGATGAGAGATTTGTCGGTGTCGAGTTTCCCAGAATGGGTCTCCAAAGCCGGGCTTGAAGCGGGGAATCTTGATGTCGCGCTTGATATCAAGGGCAAAGGAACGGATTGGAAGGCGTGGAGGGTGACGGGGTGGATGGGGATGACGAACGGGTTGATGGTCGTAAACGGAGTCAATGGGCATCTGCAGGATCTCTATGCTCGAGTACGATTTGCGCGCAACGAGATCGACCTCAAGCGTTTATCGTTCAAGCTTCAGGGCAGCGATCTTGCTGTAGAAGCCATGGTTCGGAACTGGTTCGTAAAGCCTGCCATCAGCGGCAAGATTGAATCCAATCAGCTCGATTTGAGTTTGGTGATTCCAACGGGTGGACGGTCTCCGATACGGGAATTCCTTGAGACCTTGGCGGCGACCAGTCAGGTGACGATGTCTGCAGCCGTCGCGAGGGGGCACTACCGACATATGAAATTCGCCGCGCTGTCCGCTCGAATCAATATTCAAGATGGCGTGCTTGATATCGACCGTTTGTTTGGTGAGTCCATTCATGGCCATCTGGCCGGACGACTTGTGGTGCACCTTCCCCCAAAGGCGCCGGCGGATACTGATCTCTCGTTCAGAGTGACAGGGGTGGAATTCGACGATCTCTTGAGGCTGACCAATACTCAGGTCCATGGCGTGTCGGGAGAGGCCCGTTTGAGTGGAGTGGTTCGCGGACACGGGCGCAACCCCCATGGAATCTATCCTTCACTGAATGGAAAAGTCGAGGTCCTGTTGGAAAATGGGCGTATCCTTAAATCAAATGAGCGGGCGATATGGAAGATCATCAGTCTACTGAACGTTCCGGCAGTGTTGCAGGGAAAGGTGGATCTGGAAAAGGAAGGATTGCCGTATAACAGAATTACCGCGACCGTGGCGATTCAAAACGGTATGTTCCAGACAGAAAATGTGATTATCGATAGCCCGATTCTACGGATTACGGCGGCCGGGAATTATGATTTGCCGACTGACCAGTTGGACCTTGCTGTTGCCGTCAGCCCGTTTGGATCCTACTCGCAATTCCTCAAGACTATCCCACTCTTTGGTCGAATGATCGCGGGAGAGCGAAAGGGAGTAGCTACCGCAATGTTCACCGCGAAGGGAGCGATGGAAGATCCCGAGGTCACCTATCTTCCGGTGAAGTCCTTTGCGTCCGGCCTATCAGGGTTGGCCCAACTCGCCGTTGATGTCCTGACGAACACCCTGACGCTTCCGATCGACCTCGTGGCACCCGATGAAGAGACCGGTATGAAGCCGAGAGATATCTCCCCCTCACCAGCCCCCGCCATTCCATGATCGATCTCGATTCTTGACCGACCTCCGAACGCATGTTAGCATCACGCCTACGATGCTGAACATGCTGGCTGGTTTTGTCTCTATGGTGAGACGCCTCTTCAGGCTACACCAAAGCCCTCGTCGAGCACCCTCACTTGGTGGACGTTGCCATGCATCCATCCTGAGCACGTCTTCTATATCTTGCCGGTTACCGTGATTCCGGTAAGCCATCTATGAAACGCACCACAACCTCTCATGCAGAAGCGGCGACTCTGTTTATCGCTGCCAGCGAGTACGACTCGAATCTGTACTACGCGACACGTTTCATTGCCCCTGACGCATTCATCTATTTGGAGGTCAAGGGCGAGCGGCTGATGGTCATGAGCGATCTTGAAATGGATCGTGCCAAGACCCAGGCTTCAGTGGATCGCGTGCTCTCCTACTCCGAAATCGAGCGGAAGGCCAAGAAACAAGGGATCAAGGCCCCCACGACGATCGATATTGTGAACGTCGTCTTAAAAGAGTTCAAAGCTCGTCGGCTGTTGGTACCTGCTAATTTCCCTTTCATTTATGCCACGCGATTACAGGAATTGGGGTATAGCCTCAAGCCGAAGCGCGATCCCTTTTACGAGCAGCGCGTGATGAAAAGTGCCGAAGAGATTCGGCATATTGAGCTGTCGCAGCGGGCCACTGAAGAGGCCGTTACTTCGGCCCACGATCTGCTTCGGCGGGCGATTATTCGAGATGGAGAATTGTGGTGCGACGGAGCCGTCTTGACTTCTGAACGGGTCAAGCAGCTCATCAATGTCGAACTCATGAAGCGCGACTGTGTGGCCCAGCATACGATCGTGGCGGGAGGCGAACAGGCCTGTGATCCGCACAATGAGGGAAGTGGACCGTTGCCGGCCAACCGCAGCATTATTTTTGACGTTTTCCCCCGATCTGCCACAAGCCGCTATTTTGCCGACATGTCGCGTACAGTGATTCGTGGAACCGTGAGCCCGGAGTTGAAACGGTTGTATGGCGCCGTGAAGGATGCCCAGGAAGAAGCGATCACCAAAATCAAAGACGGCGCCGATGGAATCAAGATCCATCAAGGCATTTGTTCGCGGTTCGAAAAATCCGGGTACAAGACCGGCTTGGTGAACGGGCGGATGCAGGGCTATTTTCATGGGACAGGGCATGGGGTAGGACTCGATATTCACGAAGCGCCTCGTATCAGCCGAACCGGCTCTCTTCTCCAAGAGGGGCATGTTGTCACCGTTGAACCAGGGCTGTATTATCCAGGACTGGGAGCGGTTCGAATCGAGGACATGGTTTTAGTCACGAAAGACGGCTGCCGCAATCTCACCAATTTTCCGAAAGTCTTCGAGCTCGAATAGCTCGCTTCACGACTCACGCTTTCCCCGTGATGGCTTCAGATCGGCGTATTGCTTCAAGTGACATTCGATGTCCCAGTCGTTCCACTTTTTAGACGATATTGCCACGGCAGACTTGGCGTTTGATGCGTCCGGGGACTCCCTTCAAGAACTCTTTGACGGGGCTACGTGTGCGGTCATCGAAGCGATGGCCGATCCTTCGACAGTCGGGTCTACCTGGCGGAAACCAGTGGAACGGACAGAAGAGGATCCTGCCGAACTGTTGTTCGATTGGCTCTCGGATCTGGTGTATTGGAAAGATGCCGCTGGTGTCGTATTCAGTACCTGTCGACTCACGATCACACGTGGAGACGACGGCTCTTGGCATCTGAAGGGGGAGCTGTGTGGGGAGTCGGTCAATGGATCGGTGCAGGTGTTGCGGAACGATGTGAAGGGAGTCACGAAGCATCTCTATCGACTGGCCCAGGAAGAAGGACGATGGACCGTCAGGGTTGTATTGGATGTGTAAGGAGGCAGCTCGACCAAACTCTCTGTGGAAGGTTCTTCATGACTTGCCAATGCGAATGGGGCTACCATTCTCTCTCTGGAGGACCAATTGCGGATTCCTCTGTGCGCCCC
>CABVRV010000140.1 GCA_902500755.1 uncultured Nitrospira sp. | reverse complement strand
TTTCAACAATGCTGAAATGAGGCGCTTCAAGAACAGAGCGGAGGCAGCGGCGTTACGATTATGCACTTCATCGCCCATGTGGAGGGCCTGCGCCATCATAGGCTTGAGGTCAACCCCGCCTAGGAGTTCAAGAGCGGCTCCAAGGGCTGGTGCGAGTACTTGCCCCATCCATTTGAGACGGATGATCACGTCCGGACCATTGGCGCCGAACCTGAGTGCCTTGCCGAGGCCCTCGTTAAAGTTGCAGAACGCCTGATTCCCGTGGGTCGTATTGGTCACCATCCAGACCGGCATGGATGGGCTGATGATCCCGGCCATCGGTCCAACGGCACTGTGATGGTGGCAAGGCTCGAACGCGATGTCACCGCTGGAGGCCATGGCCTCAGCTCTGACGAGATTCTCGGCCCAGCCTTCATAGAGGATAGCCCCGACGATGGCTCCCTTCATGGGCCCGCACATATCTTTCCATGAAATGGGAGGACCACTATGCAGGATCATCCGTTCCGCCATGTTGGGCAGTACCTGGCCGGCGGTGCCCACGCCGTTCAACACCGGCTGAGCTGATTGGTAGGTATCGAACGCTGTCTGATTGGCGGTTTCAACAGAGAGCAGGTTGACCAACCGGGCCAACGCACGACCGATCTCCTGCTGCCCCTGAGCGGGCGGCGCCCATTCAATCTGGAGCACAGAGCCGCCCGCCCTGGTAATTGAATCGGCGAAGGAAGACAGGCCGACATTCAAGACATGGAGCTGCTCCTGAAACAGAGTCTGTATCACAATCGTCCTCCAGTCACGTCAGTCTCCAGAACCACCGAGGCAGCCATGCGCACAGCCTGCGCGTTGCTCTCCGCAAGGATTACCCCGACCTCTCGAAGAGCCGTTTCCTGCCTGGACAGATTTTGCGGGTCCGCTGCTGTGCCGCAGACGAATCCTATGGTGACCAGATGTCTGCCTGCTTTGGTGGCGAGATCGCGCGCTTTCTGAATCACCGGGACCATTTCAGCGGCAGGATCCGGGTGAGATCCGTAGCCAAGGACAATGTCCAGCAGGATCACCGCCACCTCGGGATCGCTTGCCTCCTTGATCAGCCGTTCATTTCGGAGCCGGTGGTCGATCATGGGATGGGGGCGTCCACGAGTGAAGAGATCGTCGCCCAGATCAATGACCGTGTGCTTTTGACTGGTCCAGACGTCGGCCAAACGGTCCCCTGGCTCCACTGGAGTGTTGGAATTGATCTGCCCCAGTTGTTTCTTCAGGAGGAGCGATGCCTCGTAGCAAAAGGTGCCGCCGCTATAGAGGCCTCGAACGTATCGCTGCTGCGGAGCAAGGGACGGGGTGGAAGGAGAGGTCACACTCGCTCTCCTGGCTTCGGGAGTTATTCCGTTGGCGAGCGCCACCGCTACCGCTGCCGCATCCTCGAGTGTCGCGGCTGGGTAAATATTCTCCCGTCGCAGCTGATCAGGATCGGCGCCAAGAAAATTGACGACCACCGCTTTTCCTGCGCCGGTGGCTGCCTCCAGTACCGTGGCGGACACTTCCGGCGACGGAGGTTTGGAAATGAGCACAATCACGGAGGTGGAGGGATCAGCAGCTAGCGCCTTGAGGCCCTGCAGCATGGAAAGACCGCCGACATCGCGATGCAGATCGTGGCCGCCCGTTCCGATCGCCTGCGAGATGCCGCCGCCCCATCGGTCGATCAGGCAGGTCACCTGTTGGAGGCCGGTGCCGGATGCGCCGACGACACCGATGGCTCCACGGCGCACCACATTCGCGAAGGCCAGCGGGATGCCGTTGATAATGGCGGTTCCGCAGTCTGGGCCCATGACAATGAGATCGCGCTCCTGGGCGAACCGTTTAAGCGCGATCTCGTCCTTGATCTCGACGTTGTCGCTGAAGAGCATGACATTGAGGCCGAGAGTCAACGCCTTGAAGGCCTCCGCCGCAGCGTACTCGCCCGGCGTGGAAATCAAGGCGAGATTTGCGCCGACGAGGTTCCCGAGTCCCATCTCGATGCTGCGGGGAGACATGCCGCGGGATTGTTCACTGCCGGTCGACGAAGGGGCAGGTTGTTTCAGCGAGGATTCTGCTGTGGCAAGCGCCGATTCCAGCGCATCGGCTTCTCCTTGAAGGGCAATCAGGAGATCGTTGGCAGAGGCTTCAACCGGCTCCGCCAACAGGCCCGCTTCCACGAGAAGTGTCACATTGTTGGGAGAGGCCATGATGGCCGACGCTTGTTCCACGCCGGGCAACTTGGCGATCGTGGAGGAAAGCTGCATCAATGAGACGGAATCACGGTAGAAATTCCGAATTATTTTTGTCGCCCTGGCCATGTAGACAGTCTCCCATTGACGCCTCGCTTTGGCAGGCTCGCGGCGTTCAACGTCAGGCGGGTGGGTTGCCTCCCGCCGATGGCTTATGTGGCGAACGTCAAATCATGCAGCGTGATGCCTCGTCTAAGGAAAAGAAACAATCGGTCGAAGAGTACTGCCGACGGAACGTCTGAGTTCTCGGCTATCAACCCGGAATTGAACACAAGATTGTATACCAAGTCAAGGACAAAATCAGGGTTCGAGTCATAGGCCGAATCAGCCCGAGGACCGGGCATCGTCTCATCACCTCTTGCATCTTTCGATTCTGGTTTCATCGTTGGGACGTTGAATCGCAGAGAACAGGCAACCGAAGAAGGTCACTCAAAAGCAAATGAGGAGGCAGCCCCTGCCAAACAAGGCAGCCCAGTAACATCCCTAACACGCCATCGCTGCCGGACGTATGGCCGACTCGTAGAGCGGTTTGCGTGGTTGCCCTGAGGCTGCTCATATCGTTCGCCTGGTTCAGCTGCTGTGCCAACTTCGCGATCGGTTCAGAGACATGGCCTTTGGCTGCCGACCGGAGATAGGCGCGGCTGATCTCATTGGTGTTCTGGGACACTTCCGACAGTTCAGATCCTAAAGCCGTCAGGAATTCCATCCGAGACGGGTTGGCCCTTGCCGTGCACCATAATCCAGCCATGTAACCCACGAGGAAATCATCGCCCGACGGCGTGAGGCCATACCCAAGGCCGATCAGCGATCTAATGCAGGATATGACATCTCTTAATCGGAGGCGACATGTCGCCTGTAAGAGCGACGGGATTGTGTAAGCACCTTGTCGGAGAAGAGTCTCCGAGAGCACCGGCATAGCGGGCCGTACTCCTGATAGGAAAAAGGTTCTCAGATTCTCCGATAGGCCGCCTTTGTGGTAATGTCTGTTCAATTCAGACCAAGCAACGACCCAGGATTGAGCCTGAGTGGGTCGGCAAAGATCGAGGTGCAACTCCTTGAGATTGATGTGCCAGAGGCGTGCAGGTCGCAGATCGACGGAAAAATCAGCTCCGTCGATGCGGAGTATTCCTCCCCGACATGCGGCCGATTGTCCGACCCGAAGGGCATGCAGGAAGACAAAATGCGATGAGGTGTCTAAGCGAATGCCGTGAGGGAGATTACCTTTCTGGCATGGAAGTAGGGTCAGCAGCGTGCCAGGCTCTAGCCATAGGTTGCAGGCCTGGCGGAACACACTATGCACGGTTCCGCTGAAAGAATGGGGCGGTACCTGGCTGCCGACCGAAAGGGCCTGAAAACGCACGATGGGCACCCATCGTCCCAAAATTACGGGGCGTTTATTAGGTTTTCATCGAGTAGGCTCTGGCTAATGCATCCTTGATCGCAGTATGGACGTTGTTGCGTCCCTCATCGATGTTTTGTTGCATTGCCGCTCGCGCTCCAGGCGGATCCTTGGTGGCGATGTGCTTCAGAATCTCCAGATGTTGACGGCATGTGCTTTCGGCTCGATCGGCTTTATCGAAATCGATCATACGAAAAAGCATCAACCGTTCGTTAATGGTACGAAGGTGCCGCAAGAGCGTCTTGTTCCCTGCCGCATGGGCGAGCGTCTCGTGAAACAGAGTGTCTAGTCTGGCGAGTTCTTCGGCCTTCTTGAAAGATCCGTTCAGCAGGCCGGTCCACGTCTGCTTCAGCTTGACCAGGTCTTCCTTGCCATGCTTGTTGAGCGGCCCTCGCTTCGCCAAACATTCAACGGCATACAGTTCTAACGCTAAGCGAACCTCATACAGCTCCACGATCTCGTCGATGTTGTGTTGCTTGACCACGTAGCCACGATTCGGCATTTTTTTTACAAATCCATCGGTTGCCAGAACGCGGAGCGCTTCCCGCACAGGGCTCCGACTCACGCTGAATTTCTTGCAGAGTTCGACTTCGGTCAACCGATGTTCGGGCGGGTAGTGCCAGTGAATGATCTGTTCCTTCAACGTGGCGACGATCGATGAACTAAGGTTGGATGCTTCTCCTTTCGCGATTCGGTCATTTTGAATCATCATGTTCTTTCGGAACTCCGAGCCTCAGAAAGAGCCCAGGGTGAGAGCCACATCATCATGTGCGGGCAGACAAATCGGTTTCATTTCAAGCGTCGCAGTTCTGTACATTGTATACAATCAGGCGTACCAAGTCTAATGCGTCATGAGTGTCATGCCATCGATCGCACGCGCAAGGTGAATACTTGGACATGGTTACGGCGGTGAACAAGGTGGGTGAGAAGAGCGCGAAAAGTCGGACTTGAGGCTTGACCGTCCCAATGCCACGAGTCTTGCGCGTTTGGCTTACCAATAGTAAGACCAGGGGCTCCAGTACGGCGACCAGTAGGGGCCCCAATAGGGGCCAGGGCCAATGGGGCGGCGGATGCGAGGTACTTCATCTTCCTCAGTCCACACGCGAAGGTTGGAGATGTGTACGAGCGGGTAGGTGTACTCCGTTTCGTCCAGCGGCATGACGACCGTACCGGCCAATGCTCCTGTCACGGTGAGGAACGTGCCTGGCGGGACTGTCGCCGGGTCGAGAAAATCTTTCTGCAGGGCCGCGAACCGGCCTTCGGACCTGCTGAGGTCCGTCGTTGGTTGGAGAGAAGATGTGAGGGGTAGCTGCAAGATTATAATCCTGGTTCCCTCCTTGAGCCGCCGTGCTCCCAATACTTTCCCCCCGAATGTGACCGACTGCCCGCTGTAGGATTCAGGAGTTGCCTTAACTTGCGCGTAGCTGATCTGAGGTGTGTCGGACGAGAGGCCATCGGCTCGATCATCCATCATCGCACAGCCGGGCAGGAGGGTTAATCCCGAGATGAGAAAGATGGCAAAGAGTTTTTCCATCACGTAATTATAACAAAGCACAAGGAGGCGCTTCATCCGTTATAATGGGCATGGGCGTTAGGCATGTACCTGTGAAAGGAGTCTGGAGATGGCTGGTCGAACGACGTTGATGTGGAAGGGGATGCTTCTGGTGGTGGGAGTGATCGGGCTGTTCTGTGCGCCGTTCAGCGCACAGGCAGCTAAACCGGAACTCAAGGGTAAGTTCGAAATACTCAAGGACGAGCCGTCAACTCATCAGCTTGGCAAAGTGAAAGTGACCGAGTTTGCCGACTTCTACTGTCCGCATTGCCATCACTTTGAGGAGACGGGGGTGCCTCTACTGCTGAAAGAATTCGGCAATAAGGTCGAGATCACCATGGTCGGATTTCCTGTCATTCCTGGGAAGCTTCCCACTCCTTTTGACATGTATGAGCAAGCGAAGTTGATGGGCAAGGGCGATCAGATGAAAGCCGTGCTTTTTCGCACCATTCACAAGGAAAAGCTTGATGGAGTGCTGGATCGTGCGATTCGTTCACTCTTGATCAAAGAGGTGGGCTTGGATGTGAACGCATTCGAGGCCGGGCTGGAGAGCGGCAAGCCGGCCAAGTTGTTTGAAGAAGGGCGTCGATGGGGTGAACGCATCAAGGTGTCCTCCACCCCGTCGCTTCTGCTGGATGGGAATATAAAGGTTGATGGAGTAAACATGACGTCGGAGAACGTGGTGACCATCATCCGGAGCATCCTTGAGGCGGACGCGAA
>CABVRV010000139.1 GCA_902500755.1 uncultured Nitrospira sp. | reverse complement strand
CTAGTAGCAATTTGGATAGGAAGGCCAACCCCCTGGGGAAGGCATACAGTTCATTGGAGGTTGCGGAGGGAGCCTGGCCGGACCCTCCGGTCGTGGTTCCGCCTCGTGCCGGTATCCTTTTGCCAGCGCATCATTGACCAGCGCCTCGATTTCTAGAGCGGTTAAATCGGGGTGCTCGTGTCGAAACTTTCGCTTGAGGACTGGGCTGGTGGTCGCGATATACCGTTCGCGAGACAGTCGTAACCCCTCGCGCGCCTGCTGATATAGTGCCTTGCGTTCCTCTGTCCACACATGATCGCTTTGGTCGGAAGTGGTCGTGGTTCTGGACTCAGGATCCATCCCTTGATCGAGACGAGACTCGGCGCATCCCGTTAGCAGGGTGAAGATGAAGGCCAGAGCAAGTCGCATGACGCGGCCTCGCGGGGGGTCTGATCGGTTACCACTGTTTGGACTGACGATCTAGTGTAGTCAGCTCACGACCTCTTCGGCAACAGGCGTCTACGTTCCAACTCTTCTCCTTGCGCCTGGCACATTTCCTCGATATAGAGGATCAAAAGTTTCCCTCTCATGCGTCAGGGGCGTGGGCTTCGCGAGCAAGTGGAAATGAGGGGAATGTCTTGTGCCTAGTCGTTCTATTTCTGGCCATCACTCGTACGGTTGTTGCGGAGGTTTGCACGCAGGAGGATGCCAAGAACCGGCTGATGAATTGAGTGGCAACGCACCAGGTAAGGCCGCTAGCAATCCGGTCTGTAACTTGTTTCAGCAGGCGGAAATTGCCAAGTATCTCGGCGTCGCTACCGGAGCAGCCGAGAACCGGAATGTGCCCAATGGAATCGGCTGTTTCTGGGCGACGAAGGATTACGAATCGTGGGTGGCGATCTCCACGTACAGTGTGGCAGAAGCTATGGGGTCGGATACCTTTGATATAGTTCGTACCCGCATGCAGGGCCGCTTAAACCATGTCCTAGATTGTGATGTTGATTTGCTGGTCAGGGTCCGGCGTTCATCGGGAAAGGCAGCCTAGCGTCAGAAGTGAGTTCATGAAGTGGTTGGGAGGGCGGAGCTTGTCCGTACACCACCAATCAGAAGTTGGCTTTAAATGAAAGCTCCAATGCGGCCGTTTCATTGGGAGATATCGTGATCTCTCGCTCCTGTGTGCCGAGAATGGGATGCCAGGCTTTGAGGCGATATGTCCCTGGTGGGAGATCCTCAATGGAGAAGGCGCCGGACGCATCAGTTACAGCATAATAGGGATTGTCGACGGCATAACCCCAGCTTTGCATGTAGGGGTGCTGGCTGCAGTGCATGGTAAACACGTGTTGCCCTGTGGCGAGCTGCACAGAATCGGTGGTCCCACCGGCCTCTAAGGATGGCCGATAGAAGACCGTATCGCTTCCAGTTTGCTCCGATGCCAACCCTTGGATGTCGTGGGGTACGGGGTCCCGATTAAACACCGTGACTCGACGCGTGTCGCTGACGACGGTGACGAAGGGCAGAAACTGACAGAGCGTTGCTTCCACTTCGGCATCGATGAAGGTGAAGGGCTTGCCCTGTTTCACTCCTTCCACCATCACAACGACATCTTTGAGGCTGCCGTCCGGCCTGAACGTGACTTCCCTCAGGCGCCGATGCCCACGATCATCGGATAGTGTGCCACAAAACTCATAGTCTGGAAAACGACGTAACTCAAATTCTTTGGGTGCCGGTACGGTTCCGGCGACGGTCACGGTTCCTCGTACGGTGGCCCCTCCCTTCACTGGTCCCGATTCATAAGCCAAGACCTCGGTTTCCAGCCAGGTTGTCAGCACTACGAGTGCCCACGCTATCGGCCAGAATCCGGTTCTCATACGTCGCTTCACTGCCGTTTCTCCTGCCAGCACCAGTCGTTCGTTATCGGTTATGGGAGACCGATATGCTTCCACCAGTTCAGCCACTCGCTCACCGTCTTGAGTGGAAATGGCTATGCTCACCTACTGATAGTATCGCCGAGTTTGCCGCCTTCTGCAATGGTGACTTTACGAGGATGATGATTGTAACCTTCGCATCGAGTTGACAGGGCGAGGGTATATGGGTGAGTGGGGCTGGTTCTGTGTATTTCAACGAGATAGAATAAGCACTATGGTTCAATCGCAAGGCATTGAATTTTCTAGAGTCCTTAACCGCATTGCGGCGAGAAGTCACAAGGATACACGTCCACGTTTAACAAAGGAGGAGAACTCATGGCAGAGGTAACAGAGCAGATCACAAAAACGCTGGAACAGCTCAAACAACAGCGGGATGAACTTCAAGTCCAGCTTCACTTGGCGAAGGCGGATGTGAAAGATGAATGGGCCCGTTTGGAAAGTCAGTGGGACGAGATTAAGCCCAAGCTGGAAGCAGTACGGGAGGAAGTGGGCAAGACGGCGGAATCCGTCGGCGCTGCACTGGGTCTGGCGATCGACGAATTGAAGAAGGGCTATGAGCGGCTGCGGGGCCGACTCTGAGGGGAGTACCTTAGACGCAGCGGCTACGTACAGGCATTGCAGAGCAAGCAGACTTCAGGCGGCATGAGTATCCGACAAGTCACACGAGACGATTTTGCGCGGATGTGGCCGATCTTCCAAGAGATTGCCGCAGCCGGCGAAACGTATGGATATCCGCGAGATATCACTCAAGAGCAGGCGCTCAATCTCTGGATAGAGGTTCCAAGAAAAACGTATGTATTTGAAGAGAACGGGGAAGTTTTGGGAACATACTACATCAGGACAAACCAATTAGGCCCAGGAGACCATGTGTGTAACTGCGGGTACATGGTTTCAGCAGCCGCCAGAGGGCGAGGGATAGCCACGGCGATGTGCGAGCACTCTCAAGGGGTTGCGCGAGAGCTTGGGTACAAGGCCATGCAGTTCAATTTTGTCGCATCCAGCAATGAAGGTGCGGTCAGGCTGTGGAAGAAACTCGGCTTCGCAATCGTGGGGCGTCTTCCCAAGGCGTTCCACCATTCATCCAACGGCTATGGATGCGTTGGTCATGTACAAATGGCTAGAACCATAACTTCCGGTTGCGACCGGCAGCCTCGCTTCGTGACCAATTCCCTCGCTAAGCACTAGGCGTGCCTGACAAGGTCGGTTTGGCCTACGGTTCCTCTTTGGTGGACTCCTCACTTTGTTTTAACCAGAGCTCGAGAAGTCTTGTCTCGCGTTCAGACTGGGAAATGCGCTCCAACGCGAACGCACCCGTCAAGCGATCTTCATAAAAAGCACGTTGTTTGGCATAGGTTTTCTTGAAGGCTTTCGTCTTCAGGGTTTTCCAATCAGCATCGGATATTCCAGCATGAGAACGCAAGAGTTCGATCTCGATGGCTTGAAACGCAAAGACTTTCGCTAAAACCTTAATGACGGTTGCATTGGTCATAAACCTTGGAATTTTATCAGCCATGACTCATCGTTCGGTTATGCCAAGGCATAACATAGCTCTGCACATCGCGTTTTCGGCAGCCTATAGTCGCACGGAACCTCGAAGTGAAAGAATCAGTTCCGCACGCCGCTCCAAACCTTTGCCGGATCGATAGACTTGTCAGGATTGAGGGTCTTTGCCCTTTCCAGCAGGACATCGGTCCCTTCTGGATAAGCCGGATCAGAAATACAACAATTATCGACCGGACAGACTGCCGCACATTGCGGTTCGTCAAAATGGCCGACACACTCGGTACACCGATCATGAGCGATCACGTAAATATTATCCCCCACTCCCTGGCCGTCACCCACATGGAGTCCCTTCTCTTCCGCGCCGCTGCGAGTTTCGAAGATGGCCTCGTTCGGACATTCCGGTAAACAGGCGCCACAGTTGATACATTCGTCGGTAATCAGCAGTGCCATGATTCTGGTCTCCTTCTTCAATAAGATTTAACACAACGTTGTGCGGTCACAGTATCGTATGTTCCGCAATCCACTCTCAATAGGGAATCGCTTCTGACCTTCCACACTATCCTAGGGCCTAGGGCGACCACTCGAGTTTCTAGTTTGGCACGATCTGTCACAAGATTCCACTGGGTTTTGAGGGGATCTCATCCTGAAAGTGCACTCATGACCCTACGCGCCATGAATATGGCGTTCAAACTGTTTGACGCGCACCCTATAGAGTATTGCGCAACACTTTGTGTCTCCGCGGTCACGACCCCATGTTGGCTCTTGATCTCAATGGACGCGATCCGTAAGATCGCGCCAACTTTCGGCTGTTGTAGGCCTGTATCTATATTATTGAATGTGAGGTTCCTGATGCGACGATTTCTCCTTAGCCTTCTACCACTGGTTCTGGCTGGGTGTCCGACCACGACGGCGATGATGGTTGGAGCTCCGGCCCTCCTGTCTAAATCCGAGTTCGATGAGCGGCGGACGGAAACCAAACAGCAGATCGAAAAGGGTCTGATCTCGAAAGAGGCCGGTGAAACCAACTGTCGCCAGATGCTGCATACGGTCGATCGAAACCATTCAGCTCCACCACCTGTAGATCCTGCAATCTGTGACTTTGGATCGTTTGCCGATACGCGCTACGAGCTGACCAAGTCTGTGGAAAGCGGCGCGCTGACGCCGGAGCTCTGGGTGACCAAGTGCCAACAGCTGGCTGGGGCATCCTCAGCGAACAATGAGTGCCGGTACGATCCGTTTATGGACCGCCTCGCCCAATGGCGACGTTTGGTGAAAGAAGGCCAAGCGAATAAGGAAGGGGCTGAGATGGACTGTCGGAACTATGTGAAGCAGGTTCGCCAACATCCGATCCCAGGTCCGGAGATCAGCGAGGATGCCTGCAGGCTCTAAGAGTTTGCGCCAGACAGGCTTCCGGCAAGGCAGATCCAATCGCGTACACCTGACAGTCGGTGTGTTGCCATCCTGCGAAAGCGGTTTCCACGAACCCTGGCTCCTCACCAGTTGAGCACTCGTCGAAAACCAAACAAAAGAACCGTCTGAGTTTCAGATAGGATCGTATACCGCGCTGATCAACGATGAGCGCCCGGCCGTCTTGTATAAGATCCACGTACGCTCTATTGTATATTCGTGTTGCTAATCATAGTCTCCGCGCAGGGCTGGATTTGGGCCAGACGTGTTCGGTAAATTTTCACGTCCTTCATGGAACACGAAAACACGCACAGCCTGAACAGACGGTTTCGTTACCATGGTTCAGACAAGAGGAGCCCAACAATGACTTCCAATAGGTGTTTTCTGGCATGCTGTTTTGGTTTGACGACATGGTTGTGGTGCGTGGCCAGCGCATCTGCACATGAGAGTCAGGCAATGTCCCGATCCGATGGCGCGGGAGGGCGCATGCAAGTATCGAGCGACATTCCTTGGGATAGGATCGAGTGGACCGAGCAGCGGTACAAGATCGAGGCGGTCGGGTTTAAAGCGCGAAATGAAACCGGTTGGGACTGGTGGGGAAGCGACGAAGTGATGGTCGGGACCGAGGATGCCAAAGGGTGGACCGCCTCCAGCGAAATCGGCGATGTCGATTCCGGTGAGTTCCACCCGTTCGATCCGATCAGGAGTTGTATCATCGCGGTGCGTCCCGGAATCGTTGTGCTGGGCCGGACATCGGTGTGCGATGAGGCCGGTGAGCCGGCGCCGCTGGGATTTGGGGTCGAATTCTGGGAGAAAGACTTGTTCGGATGGCGTACCAGCTTCTGTAAGGCATCACCTCCCGGAAAGGGCCTCCATGCCGGACCTCATTGCGCAGATGATGGAAACGGTGACGATTTTATCGGGCGTGCTCGGATTGACCTATCCGCGCTGGATCTTGAGACTGCGCTGCCTAATGTCGGAGATGAGCATATCGAGACCGTGGTGTTGAATCCCTGTCCGCTTGACGAGGTGTGTGGTGGTGGGGATCTCCCTGACTATGCCTTTACCTTTCGTATCACACGGATGCGTGATGCGCACGTCGCCCTTCGCTCGCTGCTCGACGATGCGATGCAGAAAACGGGGGCACGCTCTGAACTCGAAGC
>CABVRV010000138.1 GCA_902500755.1 uncultured Nitrospira sp. | reverse complement strand
GGCTCAATACCCTCAGCACTCCCCTATCTGGGCACTCGAACCATGGGAAGAAGACATGTTGGCTCACCATATGAGCGGGACCGGGACGGTCTTAGTTCTAGGGACCGGTGTAGGGCGCGAATCCATCGCCATCGCCCAACAAGGCTATCGTGTGGTGGGCCTCGAACTGCATTTGGATGCATTGCGCTGGGCCATCCAGCGTGCAACTGCACGAGGTGCATCCGTCTGGTTTGTTCAGGCCAGCTTCCTGGCCATGCCGGTGAGAGCCGCCAGCGTCGACTACATCCTGTTGCCAAGTGTCATGTACAGCGCGATTCCTGGGAAACTTCAACGACAGACCTGGCTGCAAAGCATACGCACCTCCCTCAAGCCACAGGGGCTGGCCATTTTGAACTTCATGGTTGTTCGTGAGCCCGAAACGACGACCCAACGATTGACGCTCGCTCTGGCCAGACACATCATAAAGCTGCCCGGTGCCAACAAGAGTTACCAGCCGGGCGATACCTGCCATCAAAGTCACTTCCTCCATATCTTCACAACAGAAGAGGAGCTACGTTGGGAAGTGACCGAGACTGGTGCGATCATTCATGCGATCCACTGGGCCAGCGGCTATGTCGTCCTCGGTTGGCCCACGCCCATCGATCCTGGACCTTGATCCCGTTCCGCGTTGCGACCACGAGCAGGAAGAAAACCCCTGGAAGGTACGCGATATATTTGGTATCCTCCGGGCGATGTCTTCTTCCCCGGTCTACGCGAAGCACTCCGATTTCGTGCAGCGAGAGGTTGCAGGCGAATGTATCCTCGTTCCGATCCGTCGGAACCTGGCCAAGGCCAACAGCATCTACGTCCTGAACGAGACCGGTGCCGTCTTCTGGAATTCCATCGACGGGATACGCTCAACACAGTCCATTGAACAGGAAATCGGTGACATCTACGACGTCGCCGTAGAACAGCTGCATCGTGACTTCGAGACTTTGCTGGCAGATCTGCGCATGATCGGTGCTATTCAGGAGGTACCCACCCACGATGGTTCAGCGACGTAAGCTGGATCACCTGCCTGACCGCTTCCCCCTCGCCTGTCAATGGGAAGTCACCTGTCGTTGTAATCTTCATTGCGTCATGTGCTACACGGACTGCTTCAATGAACCGGAGCGGATCAGACAAGAGCTGTCGACCGTCGAGCTGCTTCGCATTATGGAGGAACTCGCTGACGCTGGATGCCTGGAACTCTGCCTGACCGGTGGTGAACCGCTCGCGCGGCCCGACTTTTTCCAGATCTATGAACGGGCGATCAAATTAGGATTTCTGGTGACGCTGTTTACCAACGGGACATTGATCACCGAGTCGATCGCCGACCGCTTGGCGGCTCTCCCTCCTCACCGAGTCGAAATCAGTATCCACGGGATAACAGAAACCACGTTCGAACAAGTCACGTTGGGGCGAGGATCGTTCCAGCGGTGTCGGCAAGCGATCGCCTGGTTGACCGAGCGACAAGTCCCTCTGACGCTCAAGTCGACAGCCTTGACGTTGAACCGACACGAGATCCTTCCGATCAAGCGCTATGTCGACACCATCGAATCCTTGGGCTACAAACTTGGTGAAGAGATTCGACCGGCGCTTGATGGGTCCGGTGCTCCCTTTCGGTTTGCGCTTGAACCGCAGCTTCTCGACGAACTCCATCGACAAGATCCGCAGCTTTTACGCGAGGCCTACCAAAAACAAATCCCGGACACACGCCCCTGCCGCAGCGGGGTGCGACGATTTCACATCGACGCCTACGGATTTCTCCAACTGTGCTCCGGAAACCGCGCTCATGGCTACGATCTGCGGAAGGGATCGTTCCAGGAAGGATTCTACGACTACCTGCCTTCATTCGGCTGTCGATGGAAGCGCGAAGCAACGACCGATCTCCTCCGTCCCGAGGTGACGCATGTCTGATGCGCGGAGGCTTCCCGCTGTGGCCTACGGCGAATTCAGCCGACGGATACATACCCACGCCACGGACGCCCATCACGTCACCAACGCGCAGCTCGAACTGACGTACCGATGCAACCTCCATTGTCGCCACTGCTATACCGATCCATACAACGATAAGGACCGGATCGCTCAAGAGCTGTCCCTCTCCGAGATCACCCGACTGATCGACGACATGGCTGAACTCGGAATTCTCTGGTTGAACCTGACGGGAGGCGAGATATTTCAGCACCCACGCTTTTGGGAAATCTATGACCACGCCTATCGCCGCGGCTTCCTGCTCCAACTCTATACCAACGGCACCCTGTTCACAGAGGCGATGGTGGCACGACTCCAGGCTCAACCTCCGTTTACGATCGACATGTCCTGTCATTCAATCGACGAATCCTCTTTCGATTGGTTCACTCAGGTGCCTGGATCCTTTCGAGCTTTTCGGCGCGGGCTGGAACTCCTGCGAAAAGCCGATCTCCCCTTTACGCTGAAGACGAAAGGAATGAATTGGAACAGACAGGAGTTGCCGGCGATCAAAGATTTCGTCGAGTCTTTCGGGCAACCATTCAGTCTCACCACAGCACTGTCACCTCGGCTCGACGGCGATCTGTCTTCCCTCGCGTACCGATTGACACCCTCCGATGTGGCCACACTGCAGTTGGAATTGATGGGAGAGGCTCCCTCCGAAGAAGAATGCCGGATGGCCACGGCACTATTACAACGGCCTCTGGATCTGCTCTACCGCTGCGGCTGCGGCACGAACACTATTCACATTAATGCTCGGGGAGAACTCGGCGCCTGCACGTTGCAGTATGAGCGACGCTATTCGCTGCGAACATATTCCCTTGGCGACGCGATCGAGCGGCTATTTACTGACATTGCATCCTTACGCTATCACCAGGACGTTCCCTGCGGAACCTGCGAGCTTCAGTCCTTCTGCGATAAGAAGCCGACAGAGGCGCGCTGGGAATGTGGAAATCCAGAGGCGCCGATTCCTTATAATTGTGACGTGGCCTTAGCTCGTGCAGAAATTGCGACAAAACAGAAGCTGCTCCACCCCCTTGGCATATCCCGTGGCTGAACAGATAGCCGCTCTTTCTTCAGGAGGAATTCCGATATGAACGGCAAGAAACCCTATACTCCACCCCAACTCTACGAAGTCGTGCTGGACCAGGAGCAAGCCATCCTGGCCACCTGCAGTCTGGCCACGATGGCCACATCCGCGGGAGGAACGGTGGGCTGCCGCCCTCCAACCGGATGTAGCAACTATCCTGGTGCGAGTCCCACTGGCTGTAAGCGCTCGGTGCTGCCGGCCATGTACATGGGAAGGACATGCCACGATTCCGGACCTCGCGCGTCGTAGAAGCACCATGGATCTGACTGTTCAAATCGGCGGCTACACCGTGCACATTCACGAATCGAACAATCATCCCTGCCTCGCCTGGCCGCTTCGGCCATTCGATAGATTTCTTACCCCTTCGATTCCGTCACCGGATATTCAGGTCTATGTGACGGTTGTCTCCCCGCTCCCCGATCTTCCGACAGGAGAGCTTCGATTCGATTCGTCGCACGGCTGTTGGACACTTTTCAAATCGAAGACTGGACTGCAGTTCGAAAGCCTTGACCCAAAAACTCTCCAACCACGGGTGCGCGCCTGTATGTCAGACGACTACCGTTCAGTGCGAGCATGGATTCTCCCCGATCTCTCGGGTGGGCAAGTCGGATGGAGCCCTATGCAGCTCTTTAACCCACTCATCGAAGTCTGTTTGTTGTCGCGCCTTGCCCGTGAAGGCGGCATTCTCTTACATGCGTCGGGCCTCTCATTGTGCGAACAGGGTTATGTGTTCACCGGCCCGTCAGGGGCTGGTAAATCAACCATAGCGGAACTGTTCGCAGACCGAGGCGCCACCGTCCTGAGCGATGAGCGGGTTATTGTGCGGATGCGGGACACCGGTTTTGTCCTGTTTGGCACGCCGTGGGTCGGATCAGGGCAGTATGCCGCGAACGCATCGGCGCCGATGACTGCCCTCTATTGTATTCAGCATGGACAGGAGCGACACCGGATCGATACCCTGAAACCGTCCACAGTGGTGACCAGGATGCTCCAACAAGCGTTCCTTCCGCACTGGGACCGCGCCGGCGTAGAGACCACGCTTGAAGTACTCACATCGTTGACCAGGACGATGCCCTGCCGAAGCCTGGCTTTTCTGAACCAGCTCGACATCGTCGATTTTTTGCTCAATCGCTCATCGGAGCCTCACACGGCCGTCACATGAAACAGCTCGACGCCGATACATTTTTGGCCGAGTTATCATGGAAATCCCGACAGCGGCGCCATCCGGACAGCGTGACCTTTGAACTCACATACGGCTGCAATCTGCGCTGCGTTCATTGTTTCAACCCGACCCATCGCGCCTTGCCGCAGGAACTCACCACCCGAGAGATCCAGGCAATCCTTGATCAACTGGCGGAACTCGGCGTACTCACCGTGACGTTTACCGGCGGTGAGCTTGCTACTCGTCCGGACCTTCAGGAGATTTTCCGCCACACCAGAGGGCTGGGGCTTGTGATTCGAATACTCACCAATGCCACACGGGTGACGGCTGAGTTCGTACGCCTGCTCCATGAGGTCGGCGCCGAACAGGCCTGCGTGTCTATTTACGGCGCGACGGCCGCCACGTATGAACGGATGACGGCCGTTGTGGGATCGTATGCCGCGTTTCGCTGTGGACTTGCTCTTCTAGCCTCGAGCAATGTCCCAATCGTCGTACGTATGCCGGTCACCTCCCTCAATTACGAGGAAATTCATCTTTGCCGATCCATCGCCGAAGAATTGAAATGCAAGTTCCAGTATTCGTTTGATCTCACGCCGACTGTAACCGGAGACCTCACTCCACTCCAATACCGGCTTTCCGCTGAAACGAAGATCCGGCTTGATCAAGACATGCTCCCCCAGTGGGGATCGGCACCGATCGACGAATCCTGCTTGGCTGCCGACGGATTCATCGAATGCGCCTGTGGCCACACGCGATTTGCCATTACCCCGTACGGCGAGATGAATCTGTGCACAGCCTTTCCGATCCCTCGGTACAATCTCAAGACCGGTACGGTGCGTGATGGTTGGAATGTTCTGAAACGAACCGTCGATGAGGCTCACCCGAACCATCGGTATGAATGTCCGACCTGTGATGTCAAATCCTACTGTCGACAGGGACGGAATGATGCGTGGCTGGAAACGGGCGACATGAGCGTCTGTCTGCCCCACTTTCAGGAATGGGCGAAACTGGAGCAGCGTACCCATGCCCTCCTCAACCCTCGACGACCTGCTTGAGGCCTATACTCAGGTCAGTATCAGAAATCGGGCGATCCTGGAAGAATTCACACTGATCGCTCAACGGTTTCATCAACAAGGAATCGCCTTCATCGTCCTGAAAGGTGCGGATGTTCTTTCCCGCCTCTACGGAGTTCGAGGGGCTCGCCCCCTTTCAGATGTCGACGTACTGGTCCATGAATCGGATTTGCCCGCCATCGATCGAGAACTTCGCCATCTCGGCTTCACCCAACAAATCGATGGTAATCCAGCCTATTCGTCAGTCGGAGGAACCCTTTCGCTCGATCTGATCACAACCCTATGGTATCTCGATCAGCAAGAACTCGATTCGGTCTGGAAGCGTGCGCGGGTGAGACCCGTCGGCGCCACGACTATTTCCTGCCTCGATACCGCTGATCTGCTGATTTATCTGACTGCGTACAGTGTCATCCATCGAGGACACCTATCCGCCTCGTTCGTGCATGACATGAAACTGCTTACCGAGAAAGAAGCCCCTGATTGGCCGGTGATCGTGGCGCGAACCAGGCAGGCCCCACTGCGCGTGCCTCTTTTTCATGGGCTGTCGCATGTCGTGAAAATCTTTCCCGCACTCCCCATTCCTGATAGCGTTCTGGCCATGTTAAGTCCCACAAAGAGACACGAGCAGATGCTGGCCTGGCTGCTTCAGAAGCTGGTGACGACGGAGCCACTCCCGAATGTCGGTCATCTTCTGCTATTTCTTACGCAGCCCCACAGCAATAAGATAGGTTGGCTCAAGCAGCGGCTATTCCCTTCAGCGACATTCCTCTCCTACCGGTATGGTCCGGCGGGACAA
>CABVRV010000137.1:1733-6148 GCA_902500755.1 uncultured Nitrospira sp. | reverse complement strand
TCCGGCAAGGGAAGCGCCGTCGTTTTCTCGGTATAGACCTCCGGATTCCGATGGAGACCCGATTCATCTCGATAGATTAAGTTGGGGACGGAGGAAAGCAGGCGCTGCCCATTCAGAGCTTCAATGAGCCATAGCAGCGCATGCTCGCCTTCATAGAGAATCGCTGAATCAAAGACTTCTGTAAAAAACCTCTCATGATTTACGAGATCTTCCTGTAGCCGAGTTATGATATTACCCCCCACGACGATATGAATCTTCGGGAACGTTTCCTTGATCATCTTGGCGAAGGTCAAGCCAGCCAATAGCTGCATCTGCGTGCCGATGGAAATACCGACCACGTCCGGTCTTTCTTTCGCCACTTCCGGTAGGACCAACTGATTGCAGAGATCCCGATACACATTCACCTGCTCGTCTGCTAAACAAGTGAACACTTCCTTCGAGACACCTGGACGATAGCCAAGGTTGCTTTCCATCGGGTAGAACACGAGTGAGGCAGGAAAGTAGGCGGCGGAGATATAGGTCATCGTCTCACGGAATGTGTTGAGCGCTCCTTCGAGCACTTCCGCCTTATAGAACCGTTCGCCGCGCACGATCTGTTTGGCATCTTCCGCCCGTTCCACCAAATCAAATACGTCGCGCTCACTGGCCCGCTCGACTATGGCCAGGTGATTGACGTCCCTCTCAGTCAATGCTCCCGCCTTCTCTCTCTCTTGCAACGCCTTCAGCTGCATCCCTATCCGAGCCTTCACCCAGATCAGGAAGTCCACGCTGAAGAAGTGATCCCACATCCCGATATTGATATCGCGCTGAATAACCGTATGCCCTGCTTCCCGTAATACGGCAGTCAACGAAGGCAAGGCGAGATACGGCGCCGTCGGCACCCACTCAGGGGGGAATAGGAGCATGACCTTCGACTTCTTCCGTGCGTCGCCGGCCAGCGGTGCGAGACCGTTTATTTGGAGCAGTTCAACCATTGGATCATCAATTTGTGAAATCTATTGATCTGTCGATCTGATGATTTCCTGACACTCAACAGGTCATCAGATCAACAGATGGGCACCGCTCACATCTTCCCCGCCAACGTCGGCGTCACTCCAGCGGTCTTTACCGATTGATATTGGAGATCCGGCAGCTTTCCTAATCCAAATCTTGAAACATAGAGGAAGATATATTCCCGAATATAGAGGCGCAGATCCCAGCCAGGGTTATGATTCCGCTCGAATTGTTCAAACACCCGCTCAGCCTCCTCGATGCTCATCCCGTTCTTCACCGTATAGTAATAGTCCAGCGCTAGATCCCACTCCGGATTCTTAAAGGCCGTCACGCCCCACTTGTCTGGATGCTTGGCCACCGGGTTGTGCCGACTGAGGTCGAACGTGCCGAATCCCAATGAATGGACATGGCCTTTGTTCCGTTCCAAAAACTCCACGGATTGCCATGCCTCTTCCTTTGTCTCGCCGGGAAACCCGAAGAACCCCATACAGTGGTTCCAGATACCGGCGTTGGCCGTCAACTGCAGGTGCTTCGTCATGATCTCCGTGGTCGTCGCCTTGTCCATGAGCTGCAGCACCCGCTCGACGCCGGATTCGTAGCCGAAGTGGAGATACTTACATCCGGACTCTTTCGCATCCTGCCAGACCTGCTCATCGAGCAAACCCTTTTCAAATCGCATGTGGGTCGTCCACACGACCCCCATCTGGCTCTCGATCAACCCGCGAGCAAGTTTTCTGAACAAGGCCGGAGGATAGGATTCGTCGGTAAAGTGGAAATGTCGAGCGTCGTACTTGTCCCGCAGAAACTGAATGTCGGCGAGAATATCCTGAATCTTCTTCGACCGGTATCCGGCGGTATACCCTTCACCGTGATCGCAGAACTCGCAGCGGCCCCAGTAACAACCCCGCGTCGCCAGATAGGGCAAGATTCTCGTCGGTACGAAATACTTTTCCAGCGGCAACCCATCAAAGTCCGGGGACGGAAGGGTCGCGAGATCCTCCGCATAACTCGTCGGCGACGTATGGACCCCTGTCTCGTCCTTATAGATGGTGTTCGGTACTTCTGTCAGACTCCGTTTGGCCCCCACTGCCGAGACGAGTTGGACAAAGGCTGTCTCCCCTTCATACACCACCGCGCTGTCGAAGTACTGGAATAACGGCGACTGAGGTAGCACATCGCGAAGCCGCGTCACCGTATTGCCGCCGATCGTGATATGGATATTTGGGAAGTGTTGCTTGATGAGGGCACAGAAGGTCATGGTGGAGAACATCTGTTGCTGCAGGACGATCGAGATCCCGATGACGTCCGGCTGTTCAGCTTCAATAACCGGCTTCACCAAATGATCGAAGACATCGCGGTAGATATTCACCTGCCTATCGTCCACTGCCTCCATAATCTCAGAGGAGACATAGACCTTGTACGACAGATCCGTCTCCATCGGCGGCATACAGATCCGCGCCGGCGCATAGACCATCGAGATCACCGACATGACATCTCGAAACACTTGAAGTGCCCATTCTAACCTATCGATATCATAGAACTGTTCACTTCTTATAATGTGCTTGGCATCCTCGGCATTGTGGATCAGCTTCGTCATCCGTTGATGGGTCACGTCGCAGAGAGCAAGCTGCAAATCCATCTCATTCGCATCCAGCTCCCGCTTCTTTGAAAGCTTGCGGAGTCGGTCGAGTCGCTGCGGCACCCGACGTAGAACCTTCTTCAAAAAGTCCTCGCTGAAGTACCAGTCCCACATCTCACAGTTGATGTCTTTTTGAATCACCGTGTGGCCGGCTTGGCGGAGGACGGCGGTGAGAGAGGGAAGCGACAGATAGGGTTCCGAGGGAAACCAATCGGGCGGGAAGATCAGCATCACCTTCATCTTCCGACCGCTGGTGGCTTCGAACTGTTGGCGATTGAGGAGGATCAGCTCCTTCGAGGCCCGTTCGCCCTTGGAATATTCGATCTTCACGCCGGCCTGATCCTTCCCTCAAACTGATTGAAAACCCAACAAGTTAGGCTGAGGAAAGATATTGTACGAGGGCAAAAGATTGAGATGCAAGAGCAGGAGAGGGAGCGAAAGAATATCAGGGATCGCTCATTATATCGAGAATGCGCTTCGCAAGATATTTAGTGATCTCGCCTCACTCGACCGCTATTTCTTTCACTTCGCCATAGCGGATCGAGTTGGACGGTGAAAGATCCGATGGGAAATGTACGAGCATGATCCGACCCCAAGGCTTGTGCATTCAGATCGTCCCGATCGCCTAACTCTCTGCCGTCTTCAATGACCGGCTAAGTCGCATATCCTGCCGTGCCCGCATTGTCATTCAAAATCGACGTCGATGTTGCGGTCGCAATGATCGGCAAAAGACTCCTGGGATCTTTTCTGACTCCCCTGCTTCAACCTGGCGCGAACATCTGAATCAGATTCGATTCAATTTGGATTATTTTGGATGCGTTGAAATTGACCTCTCAATGGATCCGGATAGGCAAGACGCATCGCCTTCTCTCACAATCATCATTGCTAAACAATCATTTCCGCTGAGTGGCGCCTTCTAATTCCCGGCCCGTGCAATTGGCATAGGACATGCAGCATTCGGCAGCGGTGAGAATTTCTGAGAAACCCTAAGTAAACATGTGGTTACTAATCTGGCGAACGAGTGGCTGGTGAACTTGTTCGACCACCTAATATCGCTTGGTGAGGCCAAAATGGAAACTCTAAGCTATTCGCTCATGGCAGTGGGGTTTGTGCTCGTTCTTGGAGGAATAGTGGCTGTCATCAATTTCGACCAACCTTCGGAGGTATTCTTATCAGTATGGTGGATGATTGTGAGTGGATGGTGTCTTGCATTAGTAGGTATTGGGATAGAAATAATGCATTTGTTCAAGCTGGCCAAACGTGAGGCGTCATAGGGGGGGTCCGGTTGGAGGCGAATGCTGCGCAAGAAGTCGAAAGGGAACCGACGCGGATTGAGTGATTTGATACGGAGATCTCACCTCGGTGCGCGATCCGGGGCGAGCCCGGGCGCAAGAGTGGTGGAAGGGGGCTTTTGTTTCGTCAGTCGCTATGACGGCTCGCCCAGCAGGCCCCACGCTCTCCTGCCGCATCTTTCCACCTTTCGTGCTGTACCGGTTCGCAGCCTTAGTGAGCGTCCGTCAGCACGATCAGGAGCCGGAGGGTACGGAGTTGCTAGGCCGCCCCACAGGAATACCGCCACATAGACTCCGAACCGGACGTGGCTGGCAAGAGGGCTCCCGGTTGATCTCAAGATGCCTGTATTTCTTTCTAGTAAACTTGGAACCGTAATCAGGGCAAACTACTAGTTGTTGGCCCCCTTCGCACTTTGTAGACTCCTACCTTATTGTCAGCCTGACCATTTGGGTGGCCCCGCAACAGGAGACATCACAATGATTACTCTCCT
>CABVRV010000137.1:0-1633 GCA_902500755.1 uncultured Nitrospira sp. | reverse complement strand
CATCTATGAGGCGACCCTGCTCCTAGCGATGAAGCAAATGCTGGCATTGGCTAAGTGAGGAGGCTTACATGAACAAGTGGCTGGTGGATGCCCTACGGTGCCCGTATTGCTTTGGGGAATTCAAGGTTCTACACGGCAATTCCTCCCAAGATAAGGAGAGTTACGCGGTATTAGAGTGCGACTGTGAGCAGTACCCGGTCGTTGAGGATATTCTGGTCATTCGAAAAGGTGTCATCGGTAACCACGGCGAATCCTCCAAAACCGTCAGCCATCTCATCCTATCGGGAAAGAATCAAGAAGCGTTGCTCTCGCTGGTCATGCCACCTACACCGGCCGGTCGTGATTTGGCACCGGCATGGGTACAGCGTCTTCCACAGGTTAGGGGGATGGACCGCGTGAAGAATCTGCTTGGTAACGTTGCCAGGCCCTGGTGGGCAAGGTCCATGAGGGACTTTTTTGCCGCAGGACCGGAGGGCAGGACGGCAACGGACTATATTGAGGCAGCCCTAGGGGCGAAACGCCAGTATAAGCATTATCACTATTTCATGAATCGTTTCGGCCAGCCACGCCACTTGGTCGCATTGTCGTTGATGGCCCCGATACAGTCCCCTGCGGGGCCGGTATTAGATTTCGGCTGTGGATTCGGGCATCTGACTCGGCATTTGGTTCGAAGGGCAGGCCGGCAACCCGTCGTTGGGGCAGACCGTGACTTCACTCGGCTGTATGTCGCCAAGCATTTCTTCGCACCGGAAGCGTCCTATGTCTGCTGTGACGGAAGCACCTCCTTCCCGTTTGTCGATCACTTCTTCTCGGTTGTGTACTCATCAGATACGCTGTACATGGTGCCCAACAAGGTGGTCTGCAGTAGGGAATTCCGGCGAATCGTTGACCGAAATGGGCTCATCATCATCGCGGGAATTCACAATGGGCTGGTTGACGCCGAGAACTACGTGAGCCAGAGGATGCCCTATTCTTCGTATGGACTGCTGCTGGGTTCCTGGTCGCATCGAATGATCACCAACCGAGACGTTCTAGACCGGTATGGAGAGAAGTGTGGGCCCGATCTCAGTCGGTCAAGCACGACCATGGCGCTCAACCAAGACCCATGGTTCTCCATCGTCGCGACGAACCATGAGGGACTGCTGGTCGATCAAGGCTCGTTTGACGATTGGCCACACGCCGAGGGAATACCGGATCTTAATCCGTTATATAAGCCTGCGACCAGCAATGAGAAGGGGGATATTTGCTACCGACATACCTTTCCGTCGAGTTGGTATGAGAAAGAAGACGGGGGCTGTCGACAGTATGAACCAGAAGAGGTGTGGATTGCGTCGGAGGTGTTATACGATTTATCGCTACGAAAGCGCACACCAGCGATGGAGGATCTCATTGCTCACTGTGTGATCGTGGGGATGCCGGAGCGATTTCATAATCATGCCCACTCTTGTCCAAAATAATCTGACTCTCAGTGTCCCCGCGTAAATTGTGCTTGTTAGACGGCTTGGGTGCAGGTTCTCGAATGAAGGTTCCCCATAGTGCTGTTCAAGATCATGTGGCGAAGAGCGTCGCTTGCAGAGGCGTCGGGGTGATCACTGGATGTCGAAATAACGCATTGCGCCACGCCCACAGATCC
>CABVRV010000136.1 GCA_902500755.1 uncultured Nitrospira sp. | reverse complement strand
CAAACGCAGGCTCTCCCACCACACACAGGATGAACTCGTCTGCACGAGTCATTCAAATTGCTTCCTGATAGGACACCGCTCGCCTCCACACGACCTACATGATTCAAACAGCGAGGGGGTTGTATTTTCTATCTCAGGCGTTACAATATCGCCGCATCGTCAATGCGGATTAACTCTTCCACCACTTACCAAGAGGCATACCCGTGACTCTGCGAACTCTTCTCCAGCTTGTTCTCACAGTCGGTGTCTGCGGTACGTTCGGCAATGTATGGGCCTACGACGCGAGTCCTTACGCCCCCGGCAGTACAGACCCCTGTACTCCGGTGTATTTTTCTGCGTTCACGCCCACCCCATTCTCAGCGGAGAAGAATAATGTGGAGGTGGCGCCAAAGTCGGAATTTTCATTTCTTGCATCCAAAACCACGAACTGGCCAACCATCACCGTAAAGATTAAGGAAGAAAAGGTTCCTGTCACTGTGACCACAATCACGAACGGGTACCTGGTCAAGGGTAAGCTGCCCGAGAGCGCGAAAGGCCGCTACATCCGGGTCGAGGTCTTCGCCAAAGGCCCCAGTGATTGTGATAAAGCTGATGGATGGCTGCTGAAGGTGGGAAACTGACCGTGAACAACACGACGTGGATAAGAATACCTTACCCACGTCGTGACCTTCTTCCGTGCTAGACCCTTCTCAGACTTCTTCTTCTACAGATTCGATCGACTCCCGAAGCGCTTCGACAAACGCCTCCGGCTGATGCAGGGCATTCTCAGTCAGTTGAAATTCGCTGACCAGCACCCCGTCTTTGTCGACCAACAACAAACGATAGCCGTCTTTCACAGGAACTCCTCTTTTTTCTCAGGCATTGCTTACGCGTTGAAGCAGACGTGTCGCACGGAGCAGAATCGGATGTCGACAGGCTAGAAGGGGAACCGAATACCCAACTGGACCTCGTTCGGGATGAGATGTTGTCCGATCAAGCTCTTCAGCCCGGCATTGGAGGCACTGAAGGAAGAGGATAAACCAGAGGACACGGCGTTAAGCGAACGATCAAACTCTGTAAGATAGCCGCCTCCAAACCCCGCCCCGATAAAAGGTAGAAGCGTCGTCCCTCCTACCGAAATCTGCTTCGACACACTCGGAAGGGTTCTCAGGATGAGCATGTTTTCGAGAGGCAACGATGCAGATGGCGTTTGCGTCAGCTCCGCATCCCTTCCCCCTGCCAGAGCCGGAATTGCTGGCATGCCGGTGACGAGGGGTCCGATCGTAGAATGTCCATCTATCTTTGAGCCCGCGTGAGAGAGAGAAACACACAGACTTACACTCACCACCACACCGATCCGCAGTGCCCACCCTATGGCCCGAGCCCATGACATAATCTTCACCATACAACCTGTTCGGTATTCATTCAAGAGGTGACTGTCGCAGTACGATTCCTGCCCTTCCAGGAGTGTCGGCTTATCCAGGTCATGCAGTGCGTTCCCTTCGAACATCCGCTATTTTCTTGGCGAGCAGGACACTCCACGCTATCGTACCTGCAGCACGTCGGCAAAAGAGATATCGGAGATCCTTGATGCGATCCTATGACTTGGTGGTCATCGGCAGCGGACCGGCCGGCCAGAAAGCCGCGGTCCAAGCCGCGAAATTATCGAAACGAGTCGCGCTCATCGAAAAGGCACCGCAATTGGGTGGCACCTCGCTCAACACCGGCACCTTGCCCAGCAAGACCCTCAAGGACACCATCGAATACCTTCAAGGCTTGGGACGGCGTGGATTGCCCCAGCTGGGAGCGGAACTCACGAGACGCCTGACGCTTCCTGACCTGATGGCGCGCAAGGACCAGGTCATCGAAACTGAGATCCGCGTGGTCAGCCACCAATTACAGCGTAACAAGATCGAGATTCTCCAGGGTACCGCGAGCTTTGTCGATCCTCATATCGTGAGTGTGTCGCGATTAGACGGAACGGTCGATCAGGTCCGAGGCTCCATCGTCGTCCTCGCCACAGGGTCGCGACCACGCCGCCCCTCGGAGGTCCCGTTCGACGATGTGATCGTCTGCGACTCCGACTCATTTCTGCGTACGACCAAGCACCCTGCCAGCATCATCGTCATCGGAGGCGGTGTGATCGGCACTGAGTACGCGTCCATGCTGGCCGCATTCGGAATCACGGTCACCCTCATTGACCGTCGTAACCAGATGTTGCGGTTCCTCGATCAGGAAATCGCGCGGACGCTTGAAGCGCAGATGCAGGAGAACGGTGTCACGATCCGGCTGGGACAAGAACACCTGGACGTTGGTATCGATGCCTTGAACCGCCCAGCCGTTCGATTGCACGATGGTGAAATCGTGACGGCCGACATGCTGCTATACACCATGGGGAGGATCGGCAATACGGAAGCGTTGAATCTCTCCGCCATCGGCCTGGCCACCGATCGACAAGGACAACTCCCCGTCAACGCCCATTATCAAACGGCGATCCCGCACATCTATGCAGCTGGCGATGTCATCGGTTTTCCAGCACTTGCCGCAACCGCGATGGAACAAGGCCGCCTCGCCGCCTGCCATGCCTTTCAGGTTCCCGACGCGCATGAGATCAAAGTGATCCCCTACGGGATCTACAGCATTCCCGAGGTCTCGATGGTCGGGAAGACTGAAGAGGAGCTCATCACCGCCGGCGTCCCATACGCCACTGGGAGGGCCCTATTCCGAGAAATGGCACGAGGCCACATCAGCGGCGAGCTCCACGGTCTATTAAAGGTGATCTTTCACCGCGACACTCATGCACTCCTCGGCATTCATATTATCGGCCAGGGAGCCACTGAATTGATTCATATCGGTCAAGCGGTCTTGGCGTATGGAGGAACAGTGGAGTATTTCGTCCACAACGTCTTCAATTACCCGACGATGGCGGAGTGCTACCGAACCGCGGCTCTCGACGGAATAAATCGGCTACACCTCCTTCGCCAAGCAGCCTGAGTCAGCATCACTTGGTTTCCCACAATAGTGCACCCAACACACCGAGCTTCGACCACTGAAGGTCTGTCGTATTCACACAACAATCTTGCACAAACGTTCAAACGAGCTATAATGTCGCTGTACTGCCGGTCGTCATGATCTACGGAGAAGCGTAGTCATGAGCACCATCCCAGACATTATCTTTCGCGTCCCCCAAGCCGTACCCGATCGTTCTCACCCACCAGCGACCTTCTTCCGGAGGTCGGTCACCATAGGAGGTACGCTCATGCCCATTCCACAGACAGTCAGAACCCGTCTTGACCGAGAACACGTTCATTACGATGTCCTACCTCATCCCCAGGCCTTCCGTGCCGCTGCCGTCGCTCAAACACTCCACGTGTCAGATCAGCAGATGGCCAAAGTCGTGATCGTGAAGGTGAAAACGCGATTCGTGACGACGGTGCTGCCGGCGAGGTGGCGAGTGGATCTTCAATGTCTTCGCAAGATTTTCGGGACCCACCGCGTGCGACTGGCGACTGAACAGGAGATTAAGGAACTTTTCCCAGACTGCGAGCTGGGTGCGATGCCGCCACTCGGGACGCTCTATGGGCTTCCGGTGTATGTCGATCGGTCGCTCACCGGGGATGGACAGATCATCTTTGAAGGCGGCACCCATTCGGAAGCGATTCGCATGCGCTACTGGGATTTCGCCGCCCTGGTGTTTCCGGTAGTGGCAGAGTTCCACAGGGAGTCGATGGCGACGTGCTGATCTGATCCTCTCATGTCCGATCAAGATGGACGCAGCTGCTGATCCATAGGATCAGTCGCCGATCCACCTCCAGAGAAATGGCAGGAGGACATAGGCAGCGGCTGAAACCAACACCCCAATCGCCACACCAAAAAGGCCAGCCACGTAAAGTCCGGCAAACGGCGCCGAAAACACGATTAGGATCATGAAGAAGGCCATAGAGCGATGGCCCTCGTAGAATGTCCGACGGGCCTCAGCCGAGAAGGAGCCGTCGTGGGTGGAGTCGGAACGATCTGACATACCAGCAGTATAGACGAAACCCACCGTCCTGTCGTCCCTTGAACGAGCACTTTTGGCGCCCCAGCATAGTCGTTCGGTGGTCGCCGAGTTCCATCGTTTGGCCATGACTATCCGTTGACCAGATCTGCTGGTACGTAAGATAGCGGCGTCTTCCACTCTTGCCTCGCGACAAGAGGACTATCCACACTCGTCACCGCGTGCCTGATATGACGTGGCGGCGAATCTCAGGTTTTCTTGCCCCTAAACTGCTAAGATGGACATGTGCTGAGCAGCACATGTCACGTGTCACCATGTTGTGAAAGGAAACCCATGAGTAAAAGTTCGAAGTTTATCGCGGTCTGCATCGTCGCCTCGCTTATCGGCCTACCCACCGTCTCGTTCGCGAAAGCGCGAGGGGGAGGAGGTTTTTCGAGCGGGGCTCGCGGCGGAAGTTCGCCCATGGGCATGGGCAGCCGCGGCTCCCGTACCCATCAAGATAACGGCGCCAAGCCCATTGAACAGTCCACCACCGCCAAGCCGTCGGCTACGGCACCGCCTACTGCGGCCAACAGTCCGATGGGCCAACCTGCTTCAGCCACGTCACCGTCATGGTGGCAACGCAACCCTCTGCTCGCCGGAATCGCCGGTGGCTTGGCCGGGACCTGGATCGGCCATATGTTCTTCGGCGCGACAGAAAGCAACGCCAAGACGACGGACAGCGATGAGCCGGCTGCGTCATCCAACCCATTCGGGCTGATCTTCCTGCTGATGTTGGTCGTGGCCGGTGCGCTCTATTTTTTCAAGAGAAGTCGACGAACCCCCGCCCTGGTGTTCACCGGGCTTTCGGGTAGCACGGCCGCAAGGGGGAGTCTCCTTGATATCTCGTCCACCAGCAACGCCGACAGACCAACCACTGATCACGCCTACACCGTCACCACTGAGGACAAGGCCGGTTTTCAACAACTGCTGATCGATATTCAATCTGCCTGGAGTGCGCAAGATGTAGCCACATTGCAACGTTGCGTGACGCCAGAAATGCTCAGCTATTTCAGCACCGCCTTGGCCGAAGACCACAGTCGCGGCATTCAGAATCGCGTGGAAGGAGTGGAGTTGCTCAAGGGAGACGTGCGCGAAGCCTGGTCCGAGGACAACAGAGACTATGCGACGGTGGACCTACGTTGGAACGCCCGCGATTATACCGTCTCCACGACGATCCCACGCGGAGAGCCGGGTCACCTGATCGAGGGGAGTGAAGACACATCGACCGAATCGTGCGAAATCTGGACCTTCATGCGCGTGCGGGGTGGACGGTGGCTGCTCTCAGCCATTCAACAACAGTAATTCTCAGTGAACGGCAGCTGACTCACACAGGGTCAGTCGCCGTTCCACTTCCAGCGCCACTCTCACATCTCGAGGTTGATGCCATTCTCGATATCCCCATGGACGGCCTGATAAAAGATGACGGTGATCTGATTGTTGGTGATCCAGCCCGAAAGGAATGTCGCGCGATGATGTCAATGCTCGGGACGCGCTCTACTTTATCTCGATGTGCCACGTCGAGGCACACGAGGAGTACGCAGCGCCTCCTGCGCCGAGCCTGCCTGGCGACAGCATTGCTGGTGACGATCGCCACAGTGGCTCAACCTGTGCACGCCGCTGGCGGAGGACAGACGAAGTTCAAGCGGATCCCGACTCAGTACATCGCAGCTTTGGGTGATCCAAAATCGACCTCCGGGAGCGGCGCGCAACTGTGGGGTCTATGGCCCCTGGATCCAGGTCCTCGAGGCGTGAAACTGAACCGCTATCAATCGTTGAAAGAGGCCGATGGCATCGCCCCAGCACGCTGGAAGTTCGACCAAACGGACTGGTGGCTGGAGGAACATGGCTTAATCATGGAGCAACCGACCATTCCGCTCCCTCCCGGCAAATATGTGGTCACGGGCGCGCGCAAAGTGACGGCCGTGCTGACGATTCATCCCGCCGACAGCCAAGGCGATCGGCGCTGGGAGCTCGATCAAGGCGCAACGCTCTATGACGTGACGCACCTGGCCTGCCGTTCAGCACGCTATACGCCAGCGAGGGCTGGTGGTTCATGCTCCCCGGCCAACGCAAAGCAGAAGGCGTTTCCCGTTGCACCAGGAGGCGCGATGCCTCCCGTCGAGGGCTGTACGAAGCAAGACTATGCCGTGCTCATCGTGATCGGCATGGGTGTAGAAGACTGAAC
>CABVRV010000135.1 GCA_902500755.1 uncultured Nitrospira sp. | reverse complement strand
GATCCGGAGCATCCTGAAAGCGAGACCCTTCCGACGCTCAGGACCGAGGAGCTCTTGCTCAACATGGGGCCTCAGCATCCCAGCACGCACGGTGTGCTTAAGGTCATCCTGGAATTGGAAGGAGAGCGGCTGGTGAAGTCCACGCCGGTGATGGGCTATCTCCATCGTGGAGTTGAAAAGCTTGCTGAAGATGGGACCTATCATCAGTTCATTCCTCATACGGATCGGTTGGACTATGTCTGCGCGATGTACAATAACTTTGCCTACTGTCGCGCGGTCGAGAAACTGTTGAACCTACAGGTACCGGAGCGGGCGGAATATCTAAGGACCATTGTTGCGGAAGTGCAGCGGATCATCGGGCACCAATTTTGGCTTAGCGCGCAGGCGCTCGATATCGGGGCCATGACCGTCTTTTTTTATTGTTTTCGTGATCGCGAAATTTTGCTCGATTGGTTCGATGAGCTGTGTGGGGCGCGTCTCACGACCAGTTGGTATCGAATCGGTGGGGTGGAGCGAGACTTGACACCGGCCTTGATCGACAAGCTCAAACAGTTTCTAGATTACTTCCCACCGAAGATTGATGAGTATCAGGTGTTTCTCGAGAAAAACCGTATTTGGCTCGGACGTACCAAGGGGGTCGCCGTAATCTCCGCCGAGGACGCGGTTAACTTTGGGCTGAGCGGGCCAGTCCTGCGTGGATCAGGTGTGGACTACGACTTGCGTAAGTATGAACCTTATAGTGCCTATCCAAAGTGCGAGTTCAGTGTGCCGGTCGGGAAAAATGGCGACACGTATGATCGATACTGGATTCGAGTGATGGAGCTTTACGAAAGCGTTAAAATCATTCGCCAATGTTTGGAGCAGATGCAAGAAGGGCCCATCATGGCGGATGCTCCGAGCGTGACGCTGCCGCCGAAAGAGCGAGTCTTCACTAACCTGGAGGCGATGATCCAACAGTTTAAGCTCTTTTCGCAGGGGTTCGATGCTCCGCCAGGGGAGATCTATTGCGGCACCGAGGCGCACAAAGGCGAGTTGGGTTTTTATATCGTCAGCACGGGGGGTGGGAAGCCCTATCGTCTGAAAATTCGCGCTCCGTCATTTGTGCATATGGGCGCCTTTGATCATATGGCCCGAGGCTATATGATCTCGGACGCCTGTACGATTTTCGGCACGTACGATGTTGTGATGGGGGAATGCGATCGTTAGGGTGGTTGTGAATGCTAATCTGAGTATCCAGTGTTACATCTGAGTAGAAAGCATAAGGAATCCAGGACGTAGGCAAGGTATGGGACTTAAGCCAGCTACAAACCCCGATGTTGAAGCGACACCGATCGAGCTGAGCATCGACGGAAAATCGGTCACGGCAAAAGATGGCGTGTCCTTGTATGACGTCATTTCGATGACCGGTAAGATTATCCCAGCAATGTGTTATCACTACACGTTTGACCCGTTCGGTTCCTGCGGGATGTGCCTGGTGATGCAAGAGGGGAAAAAGGCCCCCGTGCGGTCGTGTACAGCCAAAGCGGCGGCAGGGATGGTGATTCGAACGGAGGGAGAAGATCTGTTCCTTGCTCGCAAAAAAGCCGTCGAGAAACATCTCTCCGTGCATCCCCTCGATTGCCCGGTGTGCGACGCAGATGGGCACTGTGAATTACAGGACATGGCCTTTCAGCACGGTGTGACAAACCTAGCCAACGCCAAACAGAAATTCATCCCGGAAGACACGCGTAGTCCGGTACTTGATTTCAACATGAACCGCTGTATCGCCTGCGCAGAGTGCATCAATGTCTGCAAAGATGTGCTGATGATCGACGCATTGCAGTTCATGAAGAAGGGTGGGTTCAATCAGGTGGTCCCCAAAGGCGACCTGGCTCTCGATTGTGAATTCTGCGGGGACTGTTTGGCGGTCTGTCCTGTTGGAGCCATCACGAACAAGTTTTCCAAGTACCTGTACAAACCTTGGCAGATGAAGAAAACGACGACCACCTGCAATTACTGTGGGGACGGCTGTCAAATGTACTTGGAAACGAAGGATACGGAAGTGATCCGTGTCTCGTCGCCGTTATCTTGGAAAAATAAGTGGGGGGATCGTTCAGACACCGCGAAGGGTCATGGGGGACTGTGTGTCCGAGGACGGTTTGGGTTCGAGTATCTGGATAGTCAGCATCGGCTTGTCCAGCCATTGGTCCGTGAAGGTGACCGATTGATCAAAAAGCCGTGGTTGGAGACCATGCATGCGTTAGCGGATCGGTTCGCCGAGATCAAGCGCAAGCACGGTGCCGATGCCATCGCCGGCCTGGCGACGGCGCGCTGCACAAACGAAGAACTGTATGTGTTCCAAAAGCTGATGCGTACGGGGTTCGGCACCAACCAGCTCGACAGCAGCGCCCGCTATGGTCATATGAACTTTGTACTCGCCTCCAAGCATGCCATTGGATTGGGGAGAACCTCGAACGATTGGGAAGATTTGACGAAGGCAAAGACGATCATTGTGATCGGTTCCAACATTACGGAAACGAACCCACTCACTGCCGTGCGTATCAAAGAAGCGATACGTGTCTACAAGGCGCAGGTGGTCACCCTCGACAGTGCCGTCACGAATATGGCCAAATTGGCATCACATCCTTTTTTGATCAGGCCTGGGACCGAGGGAATGGTGATTGATGGCTTGGTGAAGGCGGCGATTGTCTATGACTTGGTGGACGAAGAAGCGGTCGGCAAACATCCCAGAGCGTTTGCCGAGCTCAAGAGCGCGTTGGAGAACCTATCGTTTGAACAGGTATCCGCTCAGACAGGGCTTGCGGCGGAGGCATTCAAAGAAATCGCGACGATTTTCGCCGAGTCGCCGAGGTCCATCATTGTGTGTGCGGAAGGAATTGTCAGGAGAACACACGGCTATCAGAATGTCCTCAAGCTGATGGATCTTGCCTGGATTACTGGAAAGATCGGGCAACCGGGATGTGGTGTGAATACCGTGACAGAGGAGCCGAATGAGCAGGGAGCCGTGGATATGGGCGTGGCGCCGGAATTCCTCCCTGGGCAGGCTCGATTTGATGACGCAGCCGCTCGAGATCGTTTTGCGAGTGCATGGGATGCCTCGATTCCATCCGTTGAATCAGGAGCTCATCTGGTTGAGATTCTCAAAAGGTGTAAGAGAGGCCAGATTAAAGCGCTGTATGTGTTGGGTGAAAATCCTCTGGCCACCTTCCCTGCGTCAATGGAGGTACGGGCTGCGCTCGAACGTCTGGAACTATTGGTCGTGCAAGATCCTTTTCTGACTGAGACGGCGAAGATGGCTCATTTTGTGCTTCCTGCCTGCACCTATGCGGAAAAGGACGGCACGTTTACGAACCTCGAAGGTCGTGTTCTTCGGATTCGGCAGGCGATGGATTCTCTTGGAGAAAGCTTGCCGGACTGGCACATCATGACTGCCCTCGCGAACGCCATGGGTTGTCAGTGGGAATACCAATCGGCCAACGATATTCAGAGTGAAATCATGAAGCTTCTTCCCGGGTATTACAATCTTGGTCAACCTCGGAAATTCGTGCCTGTGCTCGATCAATATCTGTCCAACGGCTATGCTGCGGAGGTTCAGGCTCGTTATCGTACGACCCAAGCCTCTGAGGAACGCACACGTCCTTTTGCGCTGGTGATGGGACAGTTATTGATGCATTCCGGGAAACTGTCCGCGCAAGCATCCGGACTGATCAACATTGCTCCCAACACGGGGAGGTTACGGATGAACATACGAGATATGGAGCGTCTGGGACTGCAGGATGGTACGAAGGTGCGCCTGATCTCTGATCGTGGGTCGCTTCAGCTTGCGGTGCAACCCGATCAATCTATCGCGCCAGGGACCTGCTTTTTCCCTGAACATTTCAATGAACCTCCGGTGAAAGACTTGATGACGGTCTCAGTTGATGCCACGACGGGGGTGCCGTCGTTTAAACACATGTGGGTCAGTGTTGAACAGGCGTGAGCGGATCCGTACAGTGGCCGGTCTGTGACGAGGAGCTACGATGAGTGTCGTTGCGCTGACGAAAAAACTCCTTCATGCCGCGATGTTCTATGAGATTTGGGACGCGATGAAAGTCACCTTTCGCCACATGCTTCATAAGCCGATGACGTTTCAGTATCCGCGTGAACAACGAGCAATCCCTGATACACACAGGGGCGCGCTTGGCCTGCTCCGATACGACGATGGACAAGAGCGTTGCGTCGGCTGTGATTTGTGCGAAGTTGCATGCCCATCTCACTGTATTAAGGTGATTAGTGCAGAGGACACGACTCGGCCACTTCAGCGATACGCAAGCGAATTCTATATCGATATTACGAAATGCGTGTTCTGTGGCTATTGTGTCGAGGCCTGTCCGGTGAATGCCTTGGCGATGACCAAAATGTACGAATATTCGACGCATGACAAGCGGAGTCTGCTGTTCGACAAGAAACGGCTTTATGATATCGGCGAGCGCCATCTTGATGATGGGAAGAAGTATCTCTACGCCCATAATCAAGAAAAGGATGTGGAACAGAGCCGGGAATACCGGTACTACTTTCCTCAGTCGGTACAGAAAGCTACCCAACAACCTCCCAAGCATTTGAGCTGAGCCGAACACATGGTGTTGGTGTTTTTCGCGTATTTCGCGTTGGTCAGTATTGCCGCAGGGGTTCTAGTGGTGGCTCTGCGCCACCCTGTCCATTGCGCGCTGGCGCTACTTGCCCTACTGTTGCACGTCTCGGGTCTTTTCATTCTGCTGAACGCGGAGTTCCTGTGGGCTGTGCAGGTCATCGTCTACGTCGGAGCCATTCTGGTGCTCTACCTCTTCGTGTTGATGCTGATGAATCTTAAAACCGACGAACGCTATTTTCATTCATCAGCTCTGTATTTTGTGGGACCTGCAGTCCTGGGAGCTATGTACGTGCTCTATCTTATTCTGCAGTCTCCGTTCGATGGCGCTAAGGGGACGGCTCCCCCGAATGTCGTCCTACAAGACGGCGATACCTATGCCGTCGGTATCAAAATGTTCAGCGACCATATTCTGCAGTTCGAGATCGTTGGCATATTTCTCCTCGGTGCCATCATCGGGGCCATTGTCTTGGCCAAGGCTCCGAAGGTTCTGGATCCCGAGAAAGAACGGTCATGATTCCGCTGTCTGCCTACACAGCTGTCAGTGCCGTGCTGTTCACAACCGGTCTCCTTGGCGTACTGGTCAGACGCAATTTCATCATTGTGCTGATGTCCGTTGAGATGATGTTGAATGCTGCAAATATCAATCTCGTTGCATTTTCACATTATTTAGAATCGATGTCGGGGCAGTTGGTTGCTCTCTTTGTCATTGCCATCGCTGCCGGTGAAGCCGCTGTTGGCCTGGCGATCATCATCGTAGTTTTCCGAGGAAAAATTTCAACCAATGTCGACGAAATGAACCTTTTAAAGTGGTAGCAGGATGTTGAGAATGGCGAGAATCTTCGTGCACAGTGCGTCATGCCCTCAATATGTCCCCACGCTGATGCTACTAGGCCCGGCTCCTGAGGAGATCGTCTCCTAACCGAGAGCGCTGAGAGTGATAGGATACCGTGTCTAACCTCACTGATCTGCTGATTAAGCTGATTCCCATTTTCCCGTTGGTGGCGGTCATCGTAAACGGCCTTCTGGGGAATCGCTATTCCCGTGATATGGCTCATCGACTCGCTTGGGGATCAGTGGGCCTTTCGTTCTTCTGCACGGTCGCAGTATTTACGGATGTCATACGGACTGGGACTACCCATGAAGTCATCGCGTATCAATGGATTTTTGGGGGAGACCTGACGATCAATCTTGCATACCTCGTGGATCCTCTCACCTGTGCGTGGTTGCTGGTCGTCACCGGTGTGGGCTTTCTGATCCACGTGTATTCCGTGGGCTATATGCACGGGGAAACCGGATTTACGCGATTCTTTACGTATATGAATTTGTTTATGGTCTCCATGCTGCTGCTTGTCATGGGGAACAACTATTTGGTGCTCTTCATTGGTTGGGAAGGGGTGGGACTCTGTTCCTATCTACTTATCGGCTATTACTATGACAAAGTGTCCGCTGCAAAAGCGGCGACCAAGGCATTCGTCGTCAATCGGATCGGCGATGCGGGCTTTCTGGTCGCCATCTTTCTCGTCTTCGTCAACTTTAGGACTCTCGACTACACCAAGGTTTTTGCGCAGGCCGGTCAACTGTCTCCAGAGATGGCCACAGCGATAGCCCTGTGCCTGCTTGTGGGCGCTGTGGGAAAGTCGGCGCAATTGCCTCTGCATACATGGTTGCCTGATGCGATGGAAGGTCCGACACCGGTCAGCGCTCTCATCCACGCGGCGACGATGGTGACGGCAGGCGTCTACATGATCGTGCGCAATCATGTGATTTTTGATCTTTCGCCGTTTGCTATGTCCGTGGTGGCATTCGTCGGCTGTGGCACCGCATTGTTTGCCGCGACCATCGGGCTCGTTCAAACCGACATTAAGCGCGTGTTGGCCTATTC
>CABVRV010000134.1 GCA_902500755.1 uncultured Nitrospira sp. | reverse complement strand
GCGCTGTATGGCGCGGACTGTGTCTGGAGCGATCGGTTTCTCCTGTAAAAGATCGCCGCCTAGAGGATCCGTGAGTGTTGTCTTGACAAGCTGATCTAAGGGAAGGACGCATCGCGAGGACGTAGGTGGACTTTGTCCTTTTGAATCTATCGAAATGTAATACGGTAAATGCGATGAACAGGCCATTAGAATCAAACATGCACTTGATAGTGCTGCGGTCGTCAATAGGCGGATCATCTGATGACCAAAACTAGATGTTGATTGAGCCTGGTAGTGGCCTCGAGTTTTCCAGCGGCGGTGCATTCATCCCTCCTCATTTCAAGCATAAGTTTTCATAACAAGTTGCTCGACAATAAGACAAATACTGCTCCCGATACAGTTATCTCAACCCATGTCTCATGCGGATGACACTCTCTGTAAATTATCTTTTTGTTTACGACGCTTCCCTTGACCGCGTGCCCCCGATCCCATGCGACAATTGTTCCACTGGAGCAGTACGCAAGCTATCTCTATATCCTGATCCTAACTCCGATTTAGAACACAGTAATGCCATAAATACATACAGTTACGACAGAATCATTGATGGCTCCTACATTCGGCAGGCGGGTAGCCTTTCGCCTAGTATCAGATTCGATTCAGCTCATGAATCGCTTTCGATACACCTCTGGGTGATCGAAACATTCTATCCCGTTGCGAGACAAAAGTGGCATGCGGGAGGAGGTTGCCCAACGTCTGAAAATCGGTCACGCGCCAAGAGCATCGAGACATGTGATCACCGGATGCGCGCCGAGCGGTACGGGCCGTGCTGTACTATGCCGCAGTGCAGATCAAACAGCAACGTCGCGATTTTTGGGCGAATGCGGTTGTCCCAATCAGCATCGGGTTTCAGTTGCGGGTTGATGACCTGATAAATCACGTTCTCCTCCTCATCGGTGTAGCCTTGGAAACTCTCATCTTTGTCGTGGAATTCGTTGTCGGTGATCGTGCGGCCCTCCTCCACAGGTCCTCTTGGAGATAAGGAAGACCTGCCGCCGGAGAGGAACCAGCGGCGTCACACGGAGAGATCACCCCCGCGCGTGGGTCTCCACGTCAGATGCGCGACGTGGGGGCCATCGTACGGTGGGGCCAGTAGGGATGTACATACTCACTACTACCCCCCTTTGCGCCTTCCGCGATCCTTCTTAGAACTGGACGAGTGTTAGAGGTGCAGGCGAGAAGTACCATGGTTCTAGGTTACCCTAAGCGTTGACTGAGAGGAGCGAATCAGGTACAGAAGCAGCACCCAATCATGAAGGGCTTCATTCCCACCCCACAGCAGACCGTCGATCATATGGCCGTACTGCTCTTTCAACAGCATTCATATAACCCTGACGATACAGCCCTCGAGCCAGCGTGCAGGGATGGGGCTTTGTTTTCATTACTCCAGAAAAGTATCCACACACCTGTCTCGCCCGAATGAACTCGGGATCGATATAGATCCGGAGTATGATGCGATGCTCAAACAAATATGTCAGGCCTACACTGGGCGTTGGTACCTGTAATTCCTGACCGCAAACTATTGCTAGGGAGTTTGCAAAATGTCTCCACGACAAACTGAAATGAAGAGTGAGCTCCAGCCTGCTGGAACAATCCTGAAGACTGACTTCCTCTATAAGGTCCCTCCGCATCAGAGAAATTTTTCGTGGACCTTGGAAGAGGTCAAGCAGTTTTGGGATGACATCATAGAGGCAATTCAAGACGATCGACCTGAATATTTTATCGGGACAATCGTCGTACAGGAAGATCGGGAGACCAAAACCAGAATTATCATTGATGGCCAGCAGAGACTTGCCACTATAACAATGCTCCTTTCTGGGATTCGAACTATATACAAGGAGCATGGAGATGAACGTGGTGATGAAGTCTATAAGGATTACCTGGGAATCCGTGACAGGCGGTCACGAGTTACTGAATCTAGGCTAACCTTGAACGTTGTAAATGAGCCCGTATTTCAAAAGCAGGTCGTTGAAGACCAAACCGACGATGAATTGTTTTTGTTCACTCGGGATCGAGGACAATCGCCTTCCAATACCCTCCTCGTCAGTGCCATGCAATATTTTCGAGGTGCGATCAAGCAGAAGACGCGGAGTGATAAAAACTACGAAACCTTTCTTTTGGAACTGGAAGAGTTTATTCGTGACCGAGTCGTTATGGTTTTGATGATCGTTCGGGATGAAGCCGATGCGTATCTTATATTTGAGACCCTGAATGATCGAGGATTGGAATTATCAATAAGTGACCTCCTCAAAAATTATATCCTTGGCAAGGCAGGTAATCGTCTTGAAATGGTGCGGAAAGAATGGGAAGAGATGGTGTTCCTTCTTGGAACCCAGAACGAGACGCAATTTCTTAGACATTACTGGTTATCAAAGTATGGGGTGATTCGTGAACGTGAATTATATAAGGAGATAAAGCGGAAATTTACCAATCAGATGAGGGTATTGGAACTAATAGGTGAACTCCGTGAGGCGGCGGACAAATACAGTGCAATGTCGAACGTTGATCATTCTACATGGAAAGGCGCTAGCGCGAACTTGAGAAAGGATCTTGAAGCGTTGCAGTTATTCGGACTGAGCCAGTTTAGACCACTCTTACTTGCTGCGCTGGATAAAATGGATAGTGCTCAGTGGGACAAGTTATTGCGAGTTATTGTGGTCTTATCTATGCGCTATAGCATTATCGGCACACTCGGCACGGGAAATATCGAGAAGGCATACTCTGATGCCGCTGTCGATGTCAGATCAGGTAAGGCGAATACGGCAGCGAAGGTATTTGCAAAATTGAAGAACATCTATCCGGAAGATGCAAAGTTTGAGGCTGATTTTTCTCAGAAAGCAATAGGAAAACCAAAATTGGCCAGGTATATGTTGGGAGAAATTGCCACCAAGCTCCAGGGAACAGCGATTCAAGTCGTGACGGAAGATGAAAAGAAATCCACACTTGAGCACATCATGCCCAAAACACGATCCGGAGAATGGTCAAAGGCCGCAAGTAGTGAAGAGGAGTACCTGGAATATGTAAATCGCCTGGGCAACTTAACACTGATCGAACGAGAACAAAATAAGGCAGCGGCTAATGCACCCTTTCCAAAGAAGAAAACTGACGCGTATTCGAAATCTGAGTTGCAGATTACAAAGGAACTCTCCCAATACGACACATGGACTGTTGACATAATTGCTACACGTCAGGCTCGTTTGGCCAAAGAGGCAGTCAAGATATGGTCATTACCATATTAATATGGACTTGCCCTGGTAAATTGCTCTGACCCTACTGCATATACACGCATTACGAGAAATCTCAAACAATTGACATGCCAAACATTTTCATCAGCTATCGTCGCAAAGACTTACAGAATGGGGTTGAACAGCTGGTGGCGAAGTTGAGGAGTCACTTTGGGGATGACCTAATTCACCTTGATCGCGATAGTTTCGTTGGAGGAACGGAATGGTCTTCCCAAAACCGAGCACATGTTGCTCAGGCAAATGTGATTCTTTGCGTGATTGGTCCGGCATGGGTCCAAGAGTCCTCAATTGGCGAGCGTTCCAAAGAAGAGGATTACCTTCAAGAGGAGCTAAACCTTGCTCGGTCCCTTGGAAAATTCATTATCCCTGTGTTTGTCGGCCAGGAGGAAGCCAAGGCCATTGCGACAATCCCTCCAAAGTTCAAGTGGCTGTGCAACTTTCACATACTTGATGGGAGAATGGTTGCCCCTAGTGAAACTCGTTCGCTGGTGGGGTCAATTGAAAACATCATCGGTACATCATATAGAGGCAGCAAGAAGGGGACCATCTCCGACCTATCTTTGTGGATTCGAGCGATCCGTACCTTGTTGGAAAGTCTATTTCACCCAACTAGTGTCGCCGCATCCGCATTGATACCAAATCATCGAGCCCTGGATATTGCGTGGCGTCAGTATGTGGTTAGTGGAATGGCCTTTCTTATCACGCTTTATCAGAGTAGTGACACCTTCTTCATCTCCGACATCGTAGGTTTCGTGCTCTTTCATGGCCTTTTTGCACTTTGTATTTGGGCAGCGCTTTCAATGGTGACGCTAGTTTCTCGGTCTCAACTGCCCACGCTAAGTCGAGTCAATTTCTCACTTCAGACCGTCTCTTCCATTGCTGCATTGAATGCTATTAGTCTCCTCTTTGCCTGGCTTCTAATTCCAGAGGAGCACCTAGTAAGACTCCGAAACCAAATAGATTTTCAAGATCTAGCTTTCACGTTGGCAACAAGTTTACAGGAGATTGGGGAGAAAGAGCCTGCAAGGGCATTGGGGATTCTTATTTTACAGATTGGACATGGGTTGTTCTCCATGTGGCTACTGTGGGGGTTCATACGTGCAGCATCGATAACCCTGAGGTGGCATTGGCGACAGATTGCTGCCACCATTGGAGCTGCACTTCTTGCGGTCTGGCTACCATTTTACTTGTATTCAGTATTTTTTAATCCACCGTCAAATACCACACAGTTCTCCTATAGAAGTGGTGCCAACAATCTCTTCTTGAAAGGTGAAGTGAAAGACCCAGTTTCATTTTTGGCAAGCGGCACTATTACGATTGACGCTAAGAAGAGCGCCGTTACGGTTCAGATTGATGAGGTATCGGTTGACAACACAACGGATAAGGACGTAGATGCTAAGATCTACTGCGGGTTGATGATTTCGACTACAGACAACCAAGAGTTTTATTGGAAACGTCCTGAGCCGTTGAGTGAGATGATCCCCCTGCCGACGATTGCTGCTAAAACCCATAGTACGTTTCATAATATGACGCTGGTCACTCCACTTCCCCCAGAATATTTGCCTCAAAGGACCGCCTTGAGAATGTTTGTAGAGATTGGTGGTAAGCCTATTTCTCTGAATGACGGGGGACAAGGCGTTCTTTCCTGGTACAGACTTGACGGGAGAAAGTGATTGTAGCTCTCTGTTCGCTTCGTAGGCTACAAAGGTAAGATAAGTTTTGAGACAGGTAGGTTGTCTAAAGTAGTACTAGACTATTAGCTGATTGATAAACCGGGGTTCACTCAGAATGCCTCCCTAAATGCTTCAGGCTGCTAATCTCAATTCCCCCGCAAACGGGATGATATAACCGGCCAACGACGGCATTGAAAGGTTGACACACCGATTCGAGACACCACATTCTTTGTAGGCCGGACTTCTGGAAAGCTCCTCAGGATCAGACATACCCCTATCCATGATACAGCTATAGGATCTAGCGCAGAAATAAATGACTGAAAGCCTGAGCCGTAAGGAACACTTTCTATTGTTGTTGTACCTTGATACACTTAGTCTGTTTCATCGCGTCAGGCCTCACATGAAACGAGCGCAAGACGGCCTATTACCGATGTTGTTCCTGCCGAGACCGTGATTGGAAGTTTAGCCTCAGCCCCATTACGCCGTACCATCCTTAGGTCGCGTCTTCCTTTTTGCGAAACCCTCTCGCGTCATGGACAATGTCATCATCACAGGAGGACCCCAAGATGGGTTCAAAGCTTTACGTCGGTGGGTTGCCGTATTCGGCGACCGAGCAGCAATTGACCGAAACGTTCGGGGCGCATGGCACGGTGGCCTCGGCAAAGATCATCTCGGATAAATTCACGGGACAGTCGCGTGGATTTGGCTTCGTGGAGATGTCCACGGATGCTGAGGCGAAAGCCGCGATCACAGCGTTGAATGGCACAGAGATGGGTGGCCGCACCTTAACGGTCAATGAAGCCAAACCAATGGAGCGTTCTGGCGGCGGCGGTGGTGGATTCGGTGGCGGCGGTGACCGTGGTGGAAAGCGCGATCGCTGGTAAACGGCTCGCACTGATCCGGACGCCAAAGGATCTCCGGCCCAGACCGGCTGCTCTACAAGGGCATTACGCGGCGCGGGCCGGAAGTTCTCCAGAAAACTGGATGACAAGGTGTGCCCGATGCAACATTGAAAGGTTCACATTCCGATTGGGGACACCAGCTTCCCGCCATAAACCAACTGTGATCCAAACCGGAGTTCATGCGGATCTAGTTGCCTTATCTACGGTCAGCCATCAGCTTCATTTAAGAGTTCAATACAGAGGTAAACCTTCTAGTTGGTCAACATAGCTATCAGACAGCGCCTATCGCTTACACAATCCGGCTACCCCTCAAAGGCATGACTACACTTCCGGCAAAGGAACTTTGACGCGATCGAATCCTTCCACTCATTCAGCTTCTGGGCATAGTTCTTCTTCTTCAATGCACCATACCCGACCCATACACCAAGGAAAGCAACTGAGGAGGCTAAGTCCGCCATAGCTACCTCCGACTCCGATCCCTGCGGAGATGTCATGCTCAACATAACCACAGCATTAACGGGTATGCCGAGCAAAAAGCCTTGGACGTATGCCCAGGGGGCCTTCGGAGGATGATAGGATGCCGGCACACCCTCCACGTCTTTGTTTTTCATGCCCTCCGATTGACGGAATATTTCGCCAATTCTTTGGGCCTTCTCTGCACTACAACTGGGACATGTACGCTGAGAAGACATTTAGATCCTCCTTCCTTTTCAGAATGGTCTCCTATACCTAGTTGAATACATTTCTTCCAGAAAACGACACGGCCCGGAACTCCATCACTGGAGCCCCGGGCCGTATTCACACCACTAAACCGTTCTCTACGCGATCAGTAGCCGGACTTGGCGCCTGAGCCCACCTGGCTGGGGAACGGATCCAGGATGCT